>LKMM01000029.1 GCA_001563885.1 Natrialbaceae archaeon B1-Br10_E2g27 | reverse complement strand
TTGAACGATGCGTGCACGTGGGCAACGCCCCACTTGTCGTCGTCTGCCATGTTATTGTCCCTCCGCGCGTTCTGGGTGGAGATCGTCCGCCAGCGGGCTGGTCTCATCGAACGCGACGAGATCTTCTTCGTCGACGTCGACGACGTACGACGGCACCCGGTGGCGCTGGTCGCCAACGACGACGTGGCCGTGTGTAATGAACTGACGCGCCTGCTGTGGTGTATTCGCCAGTCCCTTCCGGTAGGCCACCGTCTGGAGTCGCCGTTCTAAGACGTCCTCGATTTCGAGTGAGAGGACATCGCCGAGTTCGTCGGCCTCATCGAGGATTCCGACGCGTTTGAGTCGACCGAGGAACTCACTCGAGCGTCGGGCAACAGTCTCATCACCCTGTGGCTGGCCGAGTAGCTCACGGGCCTCACGTCGGTACGAACGCAGTTCCGACTGGGCACGCCAGAGTTCCTCTTTGTTTTTCAGACCGTAGCGGTCCAGAAGCGAGTGTTCGTTGGCGATGCGTTCACCCTGGTAGGGGTGGTTTGGTGTCTCGTAGAGTTTGGTTTTGGTTCCAAGCGGCATTATTCATCACCCTCGCCGCCTTCTTCGGCTTCTTCTCGGATCTCCTCGACGTTGACGCCGATGGTGCCTTCCGTTCGGCCGGTGGACTTGGTTCGCTGACCGCGAACCTTCTGGCCGCGTTTGTGACGAACGCCCCGGTAGGAGTCGATCATCTTCATGCGGTTGATGTCGTGTTGACGGGTCAACTGGAGATCGTTGCCGATCTCGTGGGTCGTTTCGCCGGTGTAGAAGTCGTTCTGGCGGTTGTTGAGCCAGTCGGGGACTTCAGCGGCGTAGTTTTCAACGAGTTCGACGACCTCGTCGATGACGTCGTCCTCGAGTGCACCGAACGTAGCCGTTCGGTCGACGCCCGCTTCCTCGGCGATGATCCGGGCGGTCCGTCGACCGACCCCGGAGAGTTCCGAGAGCGAGCGCTCGACGGACTTCGTCCCGTCCAGGTCGGTCTGGCCGATCCGGACGAAGTACCGAAGATCGTCGTCTTCTTGTTGGTCTTGCGGTGTGTCCTCGCTCATGTGTCGTGTATGTATGTCTGGTTCGTGCGCGTTGCAAATGCTGGCGAAAACGCCAGTTGGGTATACGGTTGATCGAACCAATTCACCCGCGACGTGTCGCAATCGAGGGTGTGATGACGTTCGATTAGCCGTATGGTGCCGACGTCGTGGCGGGGATTCGAACCCCGGAGGCTTGACGCCACATGGTTAGCAACCATGCGCCTTGGGCCGCTTGGCTACCACGACACCGTGTCTGTAGTCTCGCCCTCCCGGACTCGGGGACGGTGTCCCCTACACGTATTGCACTCAACTCTACCAGCCGACGGGTATTTAAGCGCAACGAAAGCCGCCGAGGAGGGTCGAGTCACCGTGGCGAAGGCGGAGCCTCGAGTTCGAGTACGGCTTCTTCCGGCGAAATGTCGTATGAATTGGCCAGTTCCTGTGCTAGCTCCCATGCCCATGCAGCGGTCTCCGGTTCGGCTGTTTCGAACTCGTGGGCAAAGAGAGTGAGTGCTGCGATCACCAGCAATTGTTTTTGTCGGCTATTATTTCTCCCACCCATTAGTTCCACGCAAACATATTAGAAGTATAAATTTTTCCATGGTTCCTGAAAAACTAAAATCTCCAGTTGCAGGGGCGTACTGGCTACAGCACGAGTCCAACGACGAACACTGTCAGAACGTACAGTGGCGTCGACACGAGCAGGGATTTACTCACTTCGAACCCGATGAGTGCTCTATCGAGGCCGTAGCGAAGCCCGACCGAAAGCGGTGTCAAGATCAGACACAGTAGTATGAGATAGATTCCGATAACGATTGCAAGCGACTCGACAGGAACGTGTGCAACTTCCTCGGCTTGTTGGATGACAATCCCTTCTGCGAGTGCAATCGTCGAACCGGCGACGAGTGGCGCAAAGTACATCGCCGTATGATGGAGCGTTCCGGTGACCTCTCCTAGTTCCCGTCGGGTTACTCGTTCGACATCCTGTAAATCCTCGAGATGTTCTGCCATCGAAACGATCGCGTCGCCTGCAGACCGTCCTTCTTTCGCCGCAATTGACAGTAACGAGACCGTTCCATACGCTCGAGGGCTTGGAACGTCGGCCAACGCGCCATACGTTCCGAGAAAGGCGTCTTCGACGGAGACGCGAAGTTCAGTCTGGAGCCGTGAGGCCGTCGCGAATACAGCACCCGTTTCGCCTGGGACTCGGTTCGCTGCGACGTCGATTGCCGATTCGACGGATTCTCCCTGTGAGATCTGTCGACCCGCGATATACAATGCATCGACGAGATGTTCCTCGACGTCCCGGACGTAGGCTCTGACGTCTGCAATCGGCTTATAGGTGAGATAGAGCGTCATTCCAAGCCCGAATCCGATCGCACTTACCGGGGCGAGTTGGCCGAGTTCGATCACCTGCACGATCAGATACACGCCAGCACCGCCGAGTACACCAACGACCACCGGACGGAAGACGCTGTCCGGAACGTCTGGGTGTGACCGACTCACCTCTGGTGGCGGGAACGCGACGGGGCGTCGAATCAACAACCAAAACCCCAGACCGCTCAGTACGATCGGGAGTAGAATATTGTAGATTATGATGAATATCTCTCTGGTCAGTGTCACCTCGGCGATTGCGGCTGCTGGTGCCAGCGCGACGAGTGCAAGCGGAATCATGACACCGAACGAATAGATGAACGTCGACGGTGCACGGATCGTTTCGGTAAACTCGGACATTTGATCGCGTGTTCCGTCGAGTACCGCCTCGAGCGATCGCTCGAGCGTTCGTTCCCGTTCTTCTATGGGGGCATCCTCTGCACTCGCCAGAAGAAAGCAGGCACGGCGGAGTGCTGGAAACTCCTCACCCCACTCGGCGGCAAACGAGAGAAGTCCAGTCTGGGGTGTCCCGACAGACTGGTCGATATGTGAGTTGAGACTTCGGCACAACGGTCCAAATCCGGTATCTGCGGCGAACTGGACCGCTGTCTCGGTCGAGGGCTGGATCTGCATCCGAAGCACCATTCGACCGATCAGATTCGGGACCTGACCCAGCGCCTCGATACGGGAAAATGCTGCAGCTAGTTTCGGACCACTGTGGATCGTGTGGACGACGACCAGTGTCAAAAGTGCTGTAACGGAGACCGCAAGTGCCGGTTGGAACAGGAGAAACAAAAACGGTGTCGCAACCGCGACGGTAATAATCCCTGCGGCGTAGCCGGCCTGAACGACCGCCTCTGGGCTGTTCGACGATTGGATAAACTGAACTGAGTCTGCGAGATCGTCACTGGCTGTTACGTCCCAGGGGTAGAATTTTGCAAGCGTCGCGATGAGTGAATCGAGGACGCTCATTGTCGACGGTGTGTTGCATAGGCGATTGCGACCTCGTCCGGACTGGTGCGTCCTTCCTGTGCCAACGTCGAGATCAACTGCTTTCGCATCCGTATTTTGGCCCTGACATCCGAGTACGTCTCGGTTGGACCCGTTATTCTGTTTACGAACCGGCTTTCACCCTGAGCAATTCGGCCCGTTGGAACGGCAGTGTGGCCCTCTAGGGTGTACAGTGGGGCGAACGTAACCTCCTCGCCGCTGGTGATTACTTCCTCGATCGCGGCGACGCGACGGATCCGACCCATCTCCGACGTTTGGTAGGATTGGCACGTAATGACGAGGTCGGTCGTCCCGAACGAAGATGGCGGGACGTTTAGATCCGAAACCACTCGCTCGTAGACGTCCGCTGCACCATCACCGTGGATCGTTCCCATCACTGCGTTTGCGTTCGCGCCGACACGCATTGCCTCATATAAGACCTGGGCCTCCTCACCACGAATTTCGCCAACCACGAGCGCACCGTCACCGAGGCGCAACGCCGTTCGGAGCGCCTCGGCCGGCGTGATTTCCGGGCCCGTTCCCGTCCCCGTCCGCATCGGCTGGACATCGCGATCGACCGACTGCAAGGCTTCTACCGGCAACTCCGGCGTATCCTCGATCACAACCGTCCGCGTCTCCTGTCCTAACTCGTATAACAACGTTCCAAGCAGCGTTGTCTTTCCTGCCCCTCGAGTGCCCGCAACGAGTGTTGCAGCGTTTTTCTCGACTGCAACCGAGAGAAATGCCGCCGCCTGTGCCGACAGCGTCTCGTTTGCAACTAACGCTGGCAGTGTAAACCGATCGTCCGACGTTCTCCGGAACGCAAACGCGGTTCCCGTCGAGACGGGATCAGTCACGCCGGCGATTCGAACCCCCACGCCACACGCAAGCGTTGTCGTCGAATCGACCGATGGCGTCGCTCGAGAAAACGCACGACCGCTTTCGTGTCGAATTCGGGATCCGATCGATTCAGCACCCGATTCCGTCAGATGAACGTTCGTTTCCATCAACTCCCCATCGACGATAACCCGCAACGGGTTCGAGGAGACGGGACCGGTCGCATACACGTCGCTGACGTGTGGATCGGAAAACAGGTCCTCGAGGATGCCATATCCCCTGGTGTGTTTGTGTAACACAGTAGTCAGTTTTGGATCGAACGGTTCGTCGGTCAACAGATTCATCGCGATCGATGCACTCCGCTCTCCGGAGGCCCGTCCATCGGCGATCGCTTCGTATCCGTCGACGACGAGCGATCGCTGCGCTTCGGTCAGTCCCAGATCGACCAGATCAACGACGTACAGTGGGATACTGCTCGGTCGGCTATAGGTCCGTATCGTCGTCCCAGAGTCGAGTGTGCGGACGGTCTCGAGCGTCGCTTCCTCCGGAACCGTCATATCGACGTAACTGCCAGCGATCGTCAATCCAAGGGTCGGTGAAAACAGTTCGCTGTACTCCGTCGCATCCAGATCGATATCGAGGAGGCCGGATTCGATACCGACGTTGACGACGTTTCCAGTGCGTGTCTCGAGTTCCGATATCGCCGAGAGCGGATCTCGCTTTGCAACCGTCATCAGTCGCCTGTTCGAGTCGGGGAGCTGATCGACGAACCGACCAGCCCTGGCCAGGAGTTCAACACCGTTGCCATCATACAGATACCGGATTCCATCCCGCTCGATTACGAGTTCTGTCGCCTTGCTTTCCTGCAGTTTCGAGACGACAAGCGCCCGACACAGGTCCGAACGCTCGAGATCCCATCGGTCGTAGGAAACGTTCAGTAGGAGTTTGTCGCCATCGAAACTGCTCGTGACGTAGTCGTTGATATCCGAAACCGACGTTGGCTCCGACCGAAATCGGTCTCCCAGCCCGACTTTGTCGGCGACTTTCTCGATGGTTTCGTTCTCCGGGATGGAGATCACAGAGCGACCCCTCCGATCATACCCGTCGTTGTTCCCACTGTAATTTAAACCGGAACAGCACGGCCGGATGCATACGAAACCGGAACGCCAACCCTGGGCGGAACCGCCGGGCTACCGGGAAGTCCCACGAAGAGGCGGGCTCGAGTCAGGATTCTTTTTCCACCCAATTCGGAGCGCTCTCTTTCGGGAACTCTGTTGATCTCTAAGCGGTCTCCTATCCAGATCGGATGTATATTTCTGGGCGACCGTGCCCGGACGTACAGCTGACAGTATATTGATTATCCCGGTCGATGTCTACATTCAAGTAATTCAACGGAAAAACCGTACCTATGCTTGCAATCGCTGGCTCGAAAGGAGGGTGTGGGAAGACGACGTTGGCACTCGGACTCGCCAACGCCTTCAGTCGGGCTGGCACTCCAACGCTCGTGGTTGATGGCGACCGACAGATGCCAAACGTCCACATCGCCGCAGGCGTCCCACGGGAGCCAACGATCGGCGATCTCGCTGCCGGAACCCACATCACCGAGGTCGCCCACGACCACCCCGAGGCCGAACGAGTGAAACTTCTCTGTGCACCACATCCCGACGAAACGGTCGATTTCCCCGCGTTGCTTTCGAACCTCCAGAGCGACCGCGTCCAGACCATCATCGACTGTCCGGCCGGTATCGGCCCGGACGCCACCGACCCACTCGAGGCTGCCGAGGAAACGATCGTCGTTACGTCTCTGACCGAACAGAGCCTCGCAGCCGCCGAAAAAACCATCGAGGTCGCCTCACGACTCGACGTCGACGTCTACGGCGTCGTCATCAACAAATGTGAGACAGACCGGGACACACTCGAGGAGTTGCCCTTCGACGTGCCGGTTCTCGAGACGATTCCCGAGTGTGCAACGCCGCTGTCTGATCCCGATGCCGTCTCCGCATACGAGACTGTCGTCAACGAATACCTCAACCGTACCGTTTCGACTGGGATTCCAACACTCGATCGTGAACTCGGCGGTGGATTCCCCACTGGAACCGTCCTCGAACTCAAAAGCGACCAAAGCTGTAACTCCGAGTTGCTCTTACACCCGCTGACTGCGGCTCGCGGCACACTGTATATTTCGACTGAAAAATCTCCACAGGTCGTCTCCGCTCGGTTTTCTTCCTCAGACGTGGCGACCGGCGTGCCCGAAATTGCCCACGTCGATGGCGAAACCGCACTGGAAGAGGCCACCTCACTCGTCGCCTCACTCCCGCCCGAATCGACCGTCATCGTCGACTCGATCGACTCCCTCGAGCGCTTTGAGCCAGCAGCGTATATCCCGTTTCTGAACACACTTGCCCAGCGAGTCCACGAAACCGATAGTATCGCCATCTTATACACTCCGGATCGATCCAGAGACGAGCAAAACAAATCGTCGACGAGGGAGTTTACCGACATCCGTGCAACGTTCGAGACAGTCGACAACGCACAGCCAGGGTCTGACACAACCGATGACTCGGGTGACGGAGCCGACGCCGGGAAAACGCCAGTAACACAGTTTACCAACAAACTCTCTGCCGGTGTATCCGCGTTTCTCCCTGACCGCTCGGACGAGGAGACTGACCGAGAGTTACCCACGGAGACGGAAGTCGAGACGGACGAGACGACCGAGGGAGACTCGACGACAGACGACACCGAAGAACGTGAAACCAATGGGATGGAGGCCCACTCCCCACAGTATCGATTTTCGATCACCAGCAGTCGGACACGCCAACTCCCAATTTCTTCAGTGACGCTTCGGTTCGACGACTTTTTCGAGGACAACTGATAGCGCTCAGCCGTCGATAATCACAATCTCCGGATTCGGTTCCTCATCGACCCAGTTCGAGTCCGTCGGCGGACGAATCGTTACCTCGAGTTCGCCGCTTTGTTGGCCGGAGAACAACTCGACGTCCATCTGATCGAAATCGATCTCGACGTCGTTGTCACTACTGCCGGTCTCGAAGGTGTATGCCTGATCGACCCGAGCCGTGTCACTCTCGATGATAACTACTGCGTCGGTCACAGTTCGTCCGTTTTCATCGATAATCGAGAGCGTAACCGTTTCCGTACTCGATTCGGTGACGATCAGGTCGTCTGCATCGTCCGTTTCGAAGGTAACCTCCGTCGGGTGTGACGGCTCCGAATCCGCCAGAATGCCCAACATCAACGACAGTGCTGCCGTGCCGACGATGACTGCGATTACCAGCCTGATCGGCAATCCCTCGATCGCACGCGTATCTCGAGTGAATCTCAGACCGCTCATGGCCACTCAACAACGACGATATCCGGGTTTGGCTCTGTGTCCTCCCAGTTCGAATCCGATGGCGGAACGATCGAAACCTCGAGTGTACCGACCTCCTGTCCCTCGAGCAACGAGATCCGATTGGGTGGGATATTCAGTGTCGTTTCGCCGTCCGAATCGGTCGCTGCTTGATAGACTGGATCGATCTCGGCGGTGTTTGACTCGACGAGCACCGTCGCATCCGGGACCGTATTGCCGTTCTCGTCGACGACGACCAGATCGATCGACGCCGGAAGACCCTCGTTGACTACCAACTCATCCTCACTCGCTTCGACCGTCACGTCTCCAGTCTCTTCCGGTTCGACATCAGCCATCACCCCAAGCAACATCGAGGACACTGCCGCTCCAACGGCAACAGCAACCACCAACCGGACCGGAAGCCCTTCGATCCCCCGATCGTCACCGCACAACGACTTTCCGCTCATTGTGTCTTTAGGCCCCTTGTCGTATTCTCCCTGACCACCTCGGCGACCGTCTCGAACGTCGAAACCACATCGGCATCCGGACTGACGTCGACGACTGCCTGCCCATCTTGCTGTGCGTGACCGACTGCAGGATCGTGCGAAACGACGACTGCATCCGTCTCGAGTTTCGATTCGACGGCGACACGATGTTCGTCGGTCGTATCGTGATAGGGAGTAACGCTGTTCAACACGACACAGGAAATCGGCGTCTCGAGTGTGACTGCAAGCCGCTTCGTTTGATTCGCGTTGGCAATGCTGAGTTGATCCGACGTCGTAACCAACACGACCGTCTCTGCAGCATCGATGTACGTTCCAACGTCTCGAGCAAGCCCGGCAGGACAATCGATGACGACGTTTCCGTATGTCCGTTCGATTCGGCTGACGACCTCGGCAAACTTCGTTAGAGTGGCCGCCTGTACGCCTTCGATCGCAGGGCCACACGAGAGGACATCCACCGAGCCAACCGTCTGAATCGCCTCGAGTGGGTCGACTGAGCCCGCAAGCACGTCATAGATCCCTGCTCCGGGCTCGTGTGGAAGGTCAGCCGTCGACAGATCCCCATCGACCGCGACTGCATCGAGTGCTGCGGCAAGATTGAGCGACACCGTGGTCTTTCCAACCCCACCCTTCCCTCCGGCAACGGCGACGATCATATTACAGACTCCGAGAGAAGACCTCACTCGACGGCTCCCACGACTCGAGTGAGCTAACCACTGCTCGAGTGTCCCCCGGTGACTCTTCGTCTGTTGCCCGCCTGGCATCCTCGATGACCACCGGAGTCGTCTCCGAACTGATCTCCTGTGAGGTCCCAAATCCAAACGCACGCGTCTCCTCTGGCTCGAGGCGGGCCTGCCAACGGTTTTTTTCCCACTCGGGGCGAACCGAGCCACGATGTTTCGGCGGCCAGGTCGGCTCGACGGTGCTCTCGACGGTAACCAGTTGTGCTGTCCCGAGCGTGTTTGTGACAGTCACGCGTATGAGCGTCATCTCACCAACCCTTTTCGTTGTCGCCTCGAGTGTAATCATCGACTACAGTAGCCACGTGATACGTTATAAATACCTACACTACCCAGCAGGATGAATCGGGAGTTTCTCGTCGTCGATTTCCTCGCCGTCTTCATCATAACAGCTGATCCCATCGTCCCCATCGTCATAACAGAACGGCCCGTTCCCGATATCGATACTCTGGGCGGAGGCAGCCCCAATATTATCCTCGACCCCATCTCTGACCATACTCTCCGTTGCGAACGCAGTCAACATTGCGTGTCGGAGTAGCCCACCTTCACCTGTTTCATCAAGGTCACCTGGCCGTAGTTTCATAGAGGCGTACGGAACGTAACTACCGAAGATATCCTCGAACGTACTCTCGTCTACGACAGTTTGCTCGTAGTAGTTGGTTATGTCACCGCTTGGATGTTCGACTCGCACTGGGTCTTTCGAGCCATATATCCGTCTCACCTTGTTTGGCTTAATCTCGGCTTCAATGGTATTTCGCCACGACCGTTCTGTAATCCTCTCTCGAGAGAACTGGCTGCGTTTGAACGCCTGGTAGAAGTGGTAGCCAGCAGAAAGGATATGCATGGCAATTGCGGGCTCATCGGGGATTTCAACACAGTTTCCGCGGTCAGTTGGATCAGCGTCAGGCCCCGTCTGTGGATAGAACTCCGAACAGTCTTCGGGGGTCGAATAGGCCGTAAGCCGGTTTCCAACGCCATAGTTTCCATTGTGAATCGGCATTAGTTTCGCTGGGACGTACCCCGGTGTCATCACCGGTGCCGCCGTCTGCACCTCGAAATCGATCGGTTCGACGTTCCCTGCCCGTTGGATCTCGCCATCAGCCAACTCGAGATAGACAGGTCTTGCCTCTCGCACGTAGGCGTGTGTCGTTCCCGATGGGCCATCACTCGAGACCGCAACTGAGTCCGTATCCTCGACGTTGTACTCCGATCGGAGTTCGAACCGGGCATACTCTCCACGGACCTCTCCGTAGAAAACGTTCGTCGAAAGGTACCAAAACGGCGGGAACGGAACGATCGGCAGCCCCGGTGCGAGAAGTGGGCTAAACGTTCGAGTGGACATCGGGACATGATAGGTGTTGTAATTATGCTCCGGCCCCATATTCGAGGGCCGAATCGAAGGCTCCATCTCACGGGTCAGCGGTTCCTGGCTCATATACACCGGTGCCGTCCGAACCTCGAAATCAGCCGAACGCTCGAACGATTCGTCCTCTAGATCGTACATATCCGAAATTACTTCTTCGAACTCCTCGGCGTCTTTTGTATCCTGAATCTCCCGATTCAGTTCCGCTGCATCCTCGAGGTCCATGTCGACACCCTGCTCGGCCATCTGTTCTTCGAACCACTCGTCGGCCTCTTCGTGCATGTCGATATACGTCTGTAACTCCGCATCGATTTCGTCGACGTAGTACTCGAATATCGCGTTCTCATCGTGCCAGAACGGAAGCCATCTCTGTCCTGGTCTCCAACACCACACGCCAACGTCACACGACACTGGCTCGTCGTAGAAGTCGTCTCTGTGTTCGTCGAGTTGTTGTTGAAGCTCTCTGTAGGGTGCCGAGGTGCCCGAGAGTGTATACTTGTCGTCCTCGATTGGCTCTATCGTCTCTTTTATCTCTTCTCGCAGCTCCTCAAGTTCCCCTCGTGTGTGTTCGTCTTCGTGTAGCCCCTCAATTGGGTCTCTAAGTTCGAGTTCAGTATCGTAGACCTCATCGGCGTTTTCCGCAGCTTCTTCTGAGACGTCCTCGAGTTCTTCATCGTGTGCTGCTGGATCGTTTGTTGGTGCTGCGATCTGATTGTACACGATGTCGGCCGACTCGTTGATCGAAATATTTTCAGTCTGGTCGACTTCAGCCGCCCACACGTCCTCTCCCGTTTCGATGTCGTCTGCGTTCTCGACACCTTCTTCGAACTCGACTGCCGCATCCGTCCGATAGCTGTCGCCGTCCATGTCTTCAGCACTCGAATCTATCGACTCCGCGAGTTCATCGGTATCATCGTCGTCGATTATGGCATCCGAATAACGGGGTTCGTCCCACGTATCCCACGTGCTGGCTCCGTGTGCAGCCTCTTCATCCCAGTGGGTCACCGGCCCAAGCTCTGCGGAGGCGTCACCGGTTGCCTCCTTGAGCTCTCCTAAGTGCATCCCACTGAGAAAATCACTGGGATAGTACGGTCCAGCATTGATGATAGCTGCCGATCCCAAGCCACCAACGTGTCCGGAGGTGCCGAGCATCCCCCCACCGAACGCAAACCCTCCCTGGACCACGATAGAACCGATATAATGGTGGACCATCGCGCTATCCAGTTCGCGCTCTACTCGCTCCCAGCGTGGCTCCTGGTCGCCGAAGATCCGTTGTTGTCGCTCGGCTAGCCGCTGGTTCGTCCACCACTCTAGTTCCTGGGCTTCGATAATATGGGGAAATGCCGTCGGTTCGGTCTTTCCACCCACGAGCCACTCGACGTTGCCTTTCAGATGACCAAACCCAACCATCAGGCCCGTCACATACGCCTCGATATCTCGCTCGAGGCCGGATTCATACGCCTGTACCTGTCGATGCATGACCGTCACGTCGGAGACGAACCCGGCTTCGCCGGTCAGTTCCTGGCTATTTCCGGGGAAGGCGTTTGCAATCGGTGATCCTCGATCGTTTTCGACAGTGACTCCCTCGAGTTCGACCGAGACCCAATCGAGTTGTGCCTCACCGGCATCGAGATCAGCTTCGTCCGGGTTCCCCTCGTCGACCTCGAGCGTGACGCTGTCGATTGCCGCTTCGATATCCGATTGGTCCTCGAGATCAGGCAGGTCATACTCGATTTGCTCTCCGTTGATGCTGTGTTCTCCGGCGCTATCGAACGTCTGTTTGACGTTGAGATAGATAAGTAACTTCACGTACTGGTGCCAGATTGCGTCGGCTTCACGCTGGTAGTCACTGCTCTCAGCACGCTCTTCTAGCGCCCGCCCGATATCGGTATCTCCCGGGTCAGTAACTGGGTTCTGTCCTGCTTCGACCATCGCATCCTTCGCGGCAGCATCGACAGTGGTATCGAGAATTCGTTGGAGTTGTTCTTCGGTCGGTTGTCGGTCGACCTGCGGTGAGTCCTGGCCCTGGAGGGCGGTAATGGTCACTAAACTCGTGACCATCAGGATGGTAGCGATAATACCAAATGGGACGCGTGCGCGATCATCGCTTGCGATCGAAACGGTTCGTTTGCGCTTCATTGCCAATCGAGGCGGTTTGACTCTACTACTGTTCGTACTGAAACTTAAACTCCCACAACCAGCCGACCGTACCCGACGAGAGACCGTCACCGGGCTGTTTGTTTTTATATATCGGGATGGGTGTAGGGTAATCGATGGAAATAGAGTCCCCAATGGACGCAATGATGACGTTCTTTGCCGTCTCGATTATCTCCATTGCACTGTTGGGGGTCGCACTCGGCATTCAAGCAACGGCGACGCCCGATGCCAACGCCGCCGTAGAGACGATCGACTCGACGGCGACGACCAGCTCCCACCAGAAAGCAACGTACGAACACAACGGCGAACAGTACTGGATGGATACCCAACAGATCGCCCTGAAAAACGATGGTGGAAAACAGCATGCCTCGATCACCTTCGGCGAAATTACGCCAGTGTATCCTGCCGACGCAGAATCCGAATCGACGAACGAAAAACTGTTTTCCGTCCTCCAGACCGGCGACTGGGAGGCCGAATTCGAAGACGAAACGGCGTTTGTAGACGCGGCCGAATCAGCACGACAGGACAGTCTCGAGACACAAGGACAGTGGCGACCAGCAAGCGGTGAACTCACCGTCCGCAGACTTACCGTCGACAATGAAGAGGTTACACTCGTCACCGCATAACTCACAGGATCGCGGGCAGAACGAACCACTGGCAGCACTGCTTGCCGTTGGCCTGTTTATCAGTGGCGTGTTGCTCTTTGTTGGCTACCATCAGGAACTCCTGCTTACACAATCCGACTCGGCGGTCGAAGAACCAACGCTCGATCGAGTCTACGCGGATCTCACCGCTGATGGACCGTACACAGTCACGGACGACGACCTCGAGTCGACGATCGAAGCCGAGTCGCTACCGAACGGCTACCTCGTCGTCGTCACCATAGAGTCGCTTTCAGCGGAGAGTGGCCAGTGGGAAACACTCGACTCGGCGTACTATTCGACCGACGGAGATGCGCTCCCTGCTGATGAGCATGCACAACTGGATCAGGCTATCGAGAACGACGAACCCGGAATTACGACCGCAGATCGACCGATCATCGTCGAAGACGAAACTGACCGTCGGGGAGCACGACTGCATGTCACAGTCGTCCCGTAGCCGCCGCCCTTTTAAATTTAAAATAATGAACTATGTTGTATTTTATATACACATAGAGAACGAATGTACTCATGTCGCAACGACACACAGATCCGACTCACCGAAAGCGTCGATCGTTTACTGACGACAATCGAGCGATAGAAGGACTCCCAGTTCGGTTAGTAATCGCACTCGTCGTGGGTGTGGCGGCACTTGCGGTGATGATGGGATTTATCGGCAATATCGGAAGCGTCGGCGACACTGAAGTAACCTATCAGGTTGACGATCCCAACACCGATACGTTGACCATGTATCTCCCCGTCAGCGGTGACGGCGATATCGATGATCTGGACGAAGAGACGATCATTATTATCGACGAAGATGGACAGCTCGTCCCCAATTCCGAAATCGTCATCTCCTCCGGTGAAAACGCCCGGCTAAGCGAACCGATCACGCTCGCAGCCGACGACGACGCCGAAATCGAACTCACGACCGATGGCACCGAACAAGAGGATACAGTCCTCGAGGACACCCGGATCTCGATGCCGCGTGAACACTCGACTGGCACACTCGAGGTCGAAATCCTGCCACCGGACGGTAGCAACTACGTCGATGACAACTCGAATCCAGAAATCGATGTCGTCCGGGGACAGGCACCCGATGACGAGTAATACTGGTTGAGAACGCAGGTATCCGATTTCGAGACGCCCCAATTTGGCTA
>LKMM01000028.1 GCA_001563885.1 Natrialbaceae archaeon B1-Br10_E2g27 | reverse complement strand
GGAGAAAACGAGAGTTTCGCCGGTATGCTGCCGGTTCCCTTTGAGTGCGGGTTGGAACCTCGAACGCCACGCTCGGCGGAAATCCGATGGCCGGATTCCACGTCCTTCAGGGCGTGGAGGAGGTCAATTCACCAAACTGTTTTGTCGATAGAAATTGACGCCCTATACGTGGGTGTCTACGCGGACGACGTTGACGAATTCGCCACCGCTACTGACGAAGATGGAGACAGCGAGAGGCCACCGCTTGGTGAACGGCTCCGAGGGCTGGCTGAGGATCTCGATGTGGATTCAGTTTCCGAAGTCCGTGAGTTGCGCGAACGAAGATGAGGCTCTTTCTTGACACGAACATATTCATCGCGACGGTAACTGATGAGCCGAATACCGGTCCGGTAGCCGGTCGGATACCAAACGTTAGATCGTCGATCGTGTGCTCGATTTCCGCGCCGGTGTCGATCGAGATCCGAAGGTAGCCGTCTTCGGTCTCGAGATACGCCTCGTCCGTCAATTCTTCGATTGCCTCCCGAAGTTTTGCTCGATCGACCGATAGCTCGCGCTCTATGTCCTCAACACTGACGGCACCGTTTCGCTCGACGTACTCGTAGATCGACTCGTGGATCTCCGTTTCAAACCGGGGTTGCTCGAGGGCCTCCATATGGGATCCGTCACCGTCGATCCATTTAGCTGATTACAGGTGCTAAGCCCCCTTCCTCAAGGAGTCGTTCGAGAATCGTAGATTCTCGTGATCCCGAAAATCTCCGATTTTCGGACGACACCGCAGTCCGCGCCAGCGGACAAGAAGCGCAGTAGGGAGGGGATACAGCGTCCCCAGAAATCGGAGATTTCTGGTGTGCGAACGAATCGCGTAGCGATTCGTCCACGCCGTATTCGTTTCACTTTCACTCTCTGCCGGGTATTTACAACACTGCCAGTCGAAGACTGGGGGTGTGATGGCAGCTACTCATCGTCTCGACTTAGAGCCCGACAAGAAAGGCGGTCGAGATGAATCACGCCATCACCACCGAGTAGGAGTGGGACACTCCGAATCTACGCCTCTGGAGACTGCGCTCCCTGCGCGGACTGTCGGCGCAAGCCGACCGTCCGTGAAAAAGTGTGTCGCGGAACGAGGAAGCCCCACCCTCAGCGAGCGCGTCAGCGCGAGCAGGGTGGGGTAGTTCACAGGTAGCCAGACGTTAGCAAAGCACACAATCTCGGTAGCCGGACTCCCGACCCGTCTGGCAGGCTACTCGAGGCGGCCGACCGTTACGTAAAACGGCACTGCCTCTTTGCGTCTGTACGCTCGCTCTTTCATTTGTTCGATGACGTCCCGGCCCATCTTTCGCCAGGAACGACGGAGGTCGTCGTACTCACCTTCGGTCATCGAACCGGCGAGCATCGTCTCGTGGTCGTCTGCCAGGCCCGACCCGGTTGCCTTCCGGCGGGCTGCAAGCAGCGCAGCCTCGCTGTAGGGCGGTTCGACGGTTCGGATGTGGTCGTACCGTCGTGTCTCTATCACCTCGAGTCCGGCCTCCTCGAACGTCTTGTGAGCCCCAGCGCCGAGAGAGACGTTCGTTTCCACGCCGTCGATGTAGGCCTGTCGCGCTCGGCGTTCGAGGCCGGCCTCGCACTCGACACTCGAGTCGACAGCCACCGCGGCGTTGTCCGGTTCGATTGCGGCGACGAGTTCCGAGGAGACACGGCCAAACTCGCGAACCGCGGCTACGGGGTCGGGAAGGTTGATGAGCAGGGCCTGACAGACAACGCAGTCAGCGGTATCGTCGGCAAACGGTAGTTGGGTCGCGTCGCCGGTAACGACGGGGACGTACTCGCTTGCAACGGCAAGCAACTCGCGGTCTACGTCACAGCCGATCACCTCGCCCGGACACTCCGTGGCAAGCACGCGGCTCAACTCCCCCGTCCCACAGCCGACGTCGAGCACCTGCTCTCTGGACTCGAGTGCCAGCGGGCTGAGTGCCGCTCGGGAGTCCTCCCACATTCCGTCACGAGTACGCTCGAGGTAGTCTTCGGAGAACGTCCGCACGGCGGGCAGTTCGAGCGAGTCGAGTAAAAACGGGTCGATTTCTCCCGCTGTGGCCGAGGACGCTCCCAGCCTCCGGAGTCCGGTCAGTCCCCACGAAGCTCGCGGACTTTCTCGATGTTCCAGGCGAAGCCACGCCCATCCTCAGTCGGGGTCTCGAGGGCAAAAGGCAGATCCTGCAGGTCGGGATGGTTGATTAGTGCGGCAATCCCGTCTTCGCCGATGTAGCCTTCTCCGATGTGGGCGTGTTCGTCTTTGTGGGTGCCGACGTCGTGTTTCGAGTCGTTCAGATGGATGTATTTTAAGTACTCGAGGCCGACTTCCTCGTCGAAACGCTGGATGGTCTCGTCGACGGCCTCGGGGGTGGTGAGGTCGTTGCCCGCCACGAGCGTGTGGGCGGTGTCGATGCAGATGCCAATTTCGGTGTCGGTGCGTTCGATGATCCCTGCGAGATGTGCAAACTCGCCGCCGAGTTTGGTACCGCTGCCGGCATCGGATTCGATGAGGATTTCGACGCCGTCGGGAACCTCGAGTTCATCGATGAGACTGGCGGCGTTTTCGAGTCCGCCCTCGACGCCCGCACCCGTGTGAGCGCCGAGATGGACGTTGACGTAGGGGACGCCGAGTTTCGCCGCGGCGTCGAGTTCGGCCTGCATACTCGATTTGGATTTCTTCCGGAGGCCGTCTTTGGGCGTACAGAGGTTGACGAGATACGCCGAGTGGATCACCCACGGACCCTCGAGTAACTCCGCAGTTTCCGCCTGAAATCCCTCGGCGGCCTCGTCGCTGATCTCGGGTTCGGCCCAGACCTGTGGTGAGGTAGTAAAGATCTGTCCGCAGTTGCCGCCGAAAGCGAGCTGGCGATGAACTGCGTTGCGAACGTCGTCGTACGGTGGGGTCTCCGTATCCGAGGAGACACGCGAGCCGGAAATCGAAACGTGTGCGCCGACTTTCATGGACGGTCGTCAGTACCGGTCCGTGATAGGTATACCGAAGCCTGCTTACTCGTCGGCCAGCGATCGGAGTTTCTCGAGACGCGTCGAAAGTGGTGGATGGGTTGCCAACAGTCCGCGGTCGGTCGTGGACTCTATCGCTGGAACGACATTGATCGCGCTTGTCGATTGGCGCTTTGCTCGCAGGTCAGTATCCGGACGCATACGATGGTTCTCGAGGCGAATCAGGGCGCTTGCGAGTGCGCCAGGGTTACCGGTCGCTGCGACGGCCCCACGGTCGGCGGCGAGTTCCCGCCCACGGGCGAAGATGCCGACACCGACGAGCGCGACCGAGCGTATTGTCCGCCCGATCGGGTCGATACCGCGATCTCTCCCGCCGTCTACTCTATAGCAGAACTCGACGGCATGGAGTGGAACGAGCAACCAGGAGGTAAGTCGGAGATCGTCGTTCGAAACGTGGGCGAACTCGTGGGCGAGGACAGCCTCGAGTTCGTCGTCGGCAAGCGTCTCGATCAGCCCGGCCGAGACGACGACGATCGGCGATTCGGTCCGATGGATCGAGGCGACCGGTGCGTTGGGGCCGTCGGTCGTATACGCCACCGGCGTCTCCGATGGGTGAACGCGAAGCTGTGGTGGCGTCATGTCGAACTGTGCGGCCAGTCGCGTCGCGACAACTCCGATCTCCGAGCGGTGGTCAGTTTCCGACACCGGTGTGGCGTTCTCGAGCAACGAGAGCCGTTCGAGCCGGATCGTGTGGGTAATCGCGACCAGCACGATCGGAAAGACGACCACTGCAACGACGCCAAAGCGCCATGCCATCGGGAGGTCGCTCCCGGCGACTGATAACACAGATCCAAGCCCCATCGCTCCGAACGCGGCAACCACCGTTACGCTCGCGAGAAACGCGACGGTCGCTACTCCGCCGCTGAGAACGACACGAACCGCCAGCCCGGCCGGTGTGGTCAGTCGCATACCCGCCGTACGGACCGAGAGGGCAAAATGATACTGGACGGGGAACCTACGTAGCGTAGCTGCTGAAACGGTTTTCATACCAGCGCAACTGCCCCCTATCAGGCGTGTACTACCTTTCATAACGATGGTCGTAGTCTCTTACCGGTGATTGCCCTACCCGGTGCGGCGATCACCGGTAAACAAGTACAACCATCATTATCAGTGGCTACTCCCTGCCTCGAGTTCAGTACGGTCACGAACCCAGGCCTCGGTGCCGTACTTTCTGTCCGCCAGTTCACTCGCAGCCTCGAGTTCTTCCGATCGCCACTCACCGACGTTGGCATCACACCACTCTCCGAGTGCATCCGCGAGCGTGTCAACAGCCTCGGCTCGTCCGATTCCAGCCTGTTCGCGAACGCTCGTCACTCGCTCAGTAAACGTGGTCGGATCAATATCATCGGTGAAGACACCGACGTGGCGGTCGGGTTTGAGATCATAACTGATCGAACCGTGCTGGATGACGACCTTACGCTGGCGATACTGGGCGTTTCCACTTATTTTCCCGGCTTCAGCACCCGCAGTTGTCGGTGCGACGATATCGTGGGCGGGATTGATATCCCGAAGATAACAGGCGGGCTGATAGATAGCGGGTTGTGGGGTATCGGCAAAGTCCGCTTCGACCCCCATTCGCCGGAATCCCTCGAGAATCGGCTCACAGAAGCGTTCATAACACTCCATCAGGTCTCCCGGAACCTCGTCTGCTGGCGCGACGATCGTATACGAGATGTCGGCGTCTCGGTCGTGATAGATGCCACCGCCGCCGGTCTGTCGCCGAGTTACGTCGATTCCCTCGCGTTCACAGTAGCCCCAGTCGACGCTGTCGGCTGACTGGCCGTACCCAAGCGAAAGTGTACTCGGCTCCCAGGAGTAGACACGAACTGTTCGGACGTCGGCCTGGAGCGCTGTCTCGGCGGCAACCTCCTCGAGTGCCATCTGTGTTGGACCATCACGCGGTTCGTCGACGATAAGCCGCCACCGCTGGTCCGCAAGCGTCGTCATAGCCGGTGTGATGGCCGCCGGAGAGAAAGCGATTTGGAATCAGAGAGCGATTTCATATAGCAACATAAGATATAATCGGTCCTCCAACTCGAAATTGGGGAGCAAAAACGGAATCTGCACGGTCAACACACCCGTTCGAACCGATTTGGGGACAGCCGTCTTCTACACACGACGCTTTTACGTTCCCATCGGCTACACCTCCTATGGTGCGGAACGTTGCCGGGGAACTCCCGGAACTCGAGGACGAGGATTTCTATCTCCTCTCTGGGGTCGAACAGGGAATGCGCTTTTCGGAGTGGGTCCAACGCAAGCGACTGCCGAAGTTCACTGGACTCACCGAAGAAGAAATCGACTACCGCATAGCGCGATGTCTGAAACGAGGCTTCATCGAAAAAAAGACCATTCAGTATGAGGGGTATACGCTGCAGTTTGAGGGCTATGACCTGCTTGCGTTGCGGGCGCTTGTCGAGCGCGAGACAATTTCGGAGTTCGGCTCGCCACTGGGTGTCGGCAAAGAAAGTGACGTCTACGAGGTCCGTTCGTACAAGCCGCTTGCGCTCAAGTATCACCGCGAGGGGTATACGAATTTCCGTGAGGTCCACAAAGAACGTGACTACACTGCGGACAACGAACACGTCTCCTGGATGTACACGGCCCGGAAGGCAGCAGAGCGTGAATACGAAATCTTGGAGGCACTCTATCCCGACGTCTCGGTCCCCCGGCCAATCGATCAGAACCGCCACGTAATCGTGATGGAAAAGATGGACGGCGTCGAACTCTCACGGACGAAACTCACAGACGACCAGGTACTTGGCGTCCTCGAGTTATTGCTCGACGAACTCGCCGGGGCCTACGACGCCGGCTACGTCCATGCTGATATGAGCGAGTACAACGTGTTCATCAGCGAAGACGGGGTTCGAATCTTCGACTGGCCGCAGGCGGTTCCAACCGACCACCAGAACGCACGTGAGTTTCTCCGGCGTGATTTACGTAACATCCTCGGATACTTCCGGCGGAAGTATCCACAGCACGTCCCCGATGATATCGCCCTCGAGGAACTGGCCTCAGCAATCGAGGCGTCGTCGTTCGATCGTCTAGAAGCGTTTGTCTCCTGATCATGCGTTCGGTTTGTGGCTGACTCGAGGTTGTCCGGTTGTTTTTGGCCAGTCGGTTGAGTTGGTTGTGTTGTGGATTGTCAGTTCCTACGACGCGCACGTCGGGCCTTCGAGGCTTTTACCGGCTGGATTCGGCGTGTGAAACGACTCGACTCTTTCCGACCAGTATATGGTATAGTGCTATATAGAATTATTTCGTGCGCCTCCAACGAACGTGGTATGTGCTGGGGTAACATCTCGAAAAATCGCCTGTTGAGTGTCGGCCGTGACGGCCTATCGATCGCTCGGCACGACGATGTACTGGTCTGTCCCGAGTTGTTTCAGCGGATACGTCTCCATCGGATGGGGGTAGACGTCGTGGTTGTCGATGACGCTTCTGGCCTGCCTGTAGGCATTTTCGTATCGGGTGCCACGGTAGAGTTCCCCTGTTTTGCTTGTAGCGTAGACGAACGCATCGCCGTCATGTCGAAGATACCAGTGTGTCACATCCTCGCCGTCGCTTTTCGCCCGCAAGTAGAGGTCCTCGCCAGCCGTCTCGAGAACTGTAAGCCACTCGTCGGTCGACAGTGCAGGTGACTCGAGTGAGTCGGAGTCCGTGAGTGTGTCTACGACGGCCTGGACTGTCTTGTCGTCATAAGAGCAAAGTGTCTCGACGAACGACTCGAGGCGTTCGGTCGTATCTGGTGGTGATTCGATGTCAGTATTACTAGTGCGAAGCCCCGCCATACACCGTCTTCAATGAACCGACACAAATTCCTTTCGGCGAGTGGTCGATTTTGAGAGTGTCAACAAACCTTGAGGGTCCGCTCTCATGGTGGTTTACGCTCTGCCCTCGCGTTTTTGCCCCTCGAGCCCGTACCCGTTTCAGTGCCTCTCGAACCCGTATTCGTTCCACTGGGACGCTGTGGTGAGTGCCGGTGAGCAGCGACGACGGCTCCCTGTTTGGGGAGGGTGTCCCGGTCGATCCGTCGTCGACTGCTGGCCGTTCCGTAAGTGACGGTTTCGGACGCGATGGACACACGGAGACAGCCCTGGGACCGGACACAAACGTGGCAGTCGCCGTTGATGGACTCTGCAAGCGGTTTGGCGACGGCCCCGATTCGATCACCGCCGTAGACGACGTCACGTTCGAAATCGAGACGGGTTCGATCGTCGGTTTACTGGGCCCAAACGGTGCTGGAAAGACGACGCTCATCAAGTCGATCCTCGGAATGATCGTCCCGGACGAAGGAAAGGTTAAGCTACACGGTATCGATCTGTTCGACCGGCCACGGGAGGCCTACGCTCACGTCGACGCGATGCTCGAGGGGGCACGAAACGACTACTGGCGGCTGACCGTCCGCGAGAACCTGCGGTATTTCACCACGGTAAGCGGGGTCGATCCCGATTCCGTAAGCGAGCGCCACGATCGGCTGCTCGAGAAACTCGGGTTGACCGAAAAGGCCGACGTTCCGGTTCGGGAACTCTCCCGGGGAATGAAACAGAAGGTATCGCTGGCGAGCGTTCTCGCAGGGGGTGTGTCGGTCGTCTTCCTCGACGAGCCGACGCTCGGGCTCGACGTTGAAAGTTCGCGTACCCTCGAGCGGGAACTCCGCCGACTCGCCGAAGAGGAGTCACTAACTGTCGTGTTGAGCAGTCACGATATGGATGTCGTCGAGACCGTCTGTGATCGGGTCCTCATTATGTCCGACGGCCAGATCATCGCGGACGACACCGTTGAGGAGCTCCTCCGCCGGACTGGCCGCCACCGCCTTCGAGTCACCAGTCGTGATCTTACGCCCGCGATCACCGCCACGCTCGATGGTCGGTTCGACTCCCTGTCGGTCGACCCACTCGGGACAGGCGGTCGACTCGAGGTGACGACCGACAGTGATGGAGTGTACGACCTGCTAGCTCATCTCGAGGAACACGACATCCGGATCGACCGATTGCAGACGATCGAGCCGGATCTCGAGGACGTCTTCGTCGATCTCACCTCGAGTGACGGAGGGAGCCGATGAGGGCTCCATCGCGGTCGGATGAGCCATCACGAGCCGGCGAGTCACATCCCGGTGAACTCCAGCCTACACCATCTCGGCCGGCCAGTTATCTCCACCTCACCCGAGCCGTCCTCTACCGTGAGTATCTGGTCTTCGTTCGGTATCCTGCAAACGCCGTCGGCGGGATCGTCATCTCACTGTTTTTCTTTGGCGTCCTCTTTTTCGGCGGACAGATGGTTGCCGGGCAGGCGCTGACCGACTCGATCGAGGGAATCATCGTCGGCTACTTCCTGTGGACGCTTTCGGTCGGGGCCTACTCCTCGATTTCGAACGACATCGGGAGCGACGTTCAGTGGGGCACGCTCGAGCGCCATGTGATGACGCCGTTTGGTTTTGCACCTGTTGCACTCCTCAAAGGCGTCGCAAAGATCGTCCGGACGTTTCTCATTTCCTCGGTGATTCTCGCCGTGATGATTCTCGTCACCGGGACAACGCTTGCCTTACACCTGCCGACGATCGTCGTCGTTGCGACCCTGAGTATCGTTTCGGTGCTCGGGTTGGGGCTTGCGGCTGGGGGAATTACGGTTCTGTATAAGCAGATTGGCAACTGGCTGAACCTGCTGCAGTTTGGGTTCGTCGTCCTCGTCTCGGCACCTGCGTTCGACCTCGGCTGGATGCGAGCCCTGCCGCTTGCACATGGCAGCACACTCCTCCAGCAGGCGATGGTTGAGGGAATCCGACTCTGGGAGTTTTCGCTTGTCGACCTCTCGATCCTGCTTGCGGTTGCGGTCGTCTACCTCGTCGGCGGCTACCTCGTCTTCGAGTACGCGACTGCCCGCGCAAGACGGCTGGGCGTTCTCGGGGATTACTGATTCCTTCGTCTCGCGAAGACGAACTCGGTCTGGCTCCCGAGTGGATCCGTCGCAGTCTTCGTCTGAAGATCGGTAAACCCAGCTTCTCGAAGCTGTGTGAGCGTCCGACTGCGACCGGGTGCCGAAAAGAACATCCGACCCCCCATCCAGCCCCGTCGAACCGTTTCGAACCGTCCGCCAGGTAGCGTCATCAGCAGCCAACCGTCCGATCTGAGGACGCGTGCGAACTCCTCGTAGACCGCTGGATGGCGTCTGCGTGGGACGTGAAACACCGCGTGATAGGCCGTAATCGCACTGAACCGATCGGCCGAAAGCGGCAACTCGGCGAGATCCGCCTGCACCAGTCGACTCTCCGGGACAGTGTCAGCCGCGAGCTCGAGGCCGCGCCGAGAGATATCGAGCCCGACGCTTTCGGGCGGGAGATTCACAAGCGTCCGTGCGCCGTCGCCACAGCCGACATCGAGGACGTCCGGATCTGCAGGCAGCGCCTCGAGCAGTTCGTCGATCAGCGTGGCGTCGGAGCCATCCGGATCTCGCCGCTGTGCGTAGGTTTCCGAGACGTCGTCCCAGGCCTGTCGTATCTCGTTCCGATCCATACTCGATAGTACACATCGCACGTGCTTTGTTTCGGTGGTCGTCTTCGAACCGAATCTCGGCTCTACCGGCGGGCATATACCGATTTTCCGTCCTCAACTCGAGTTCGCTATCGTATCAGGCACGTTCGAAATCGTCGAGAAACGCCACGTCTACCTCGTGACCGGCGACGTGGGCGTTGAGTTTCGCCGCGGCTGGCGACTCGCGTCTGTCGGCATCGTCGTAGCCCGCTTTCTCGAAGACGTCGGTGATCCATCGCTTTCCCCGAAGGTTGAATTTCTGGTGATAGGGCTCTGCGAGCGTAAACTCGAGGTCTCGCTCGAGTCTCGTCGTCAGCCGCTCTCGATCGAGGTTCGCCTCGAGATACGACTCGAGTTGCTCGTGTTGGGCCGTCGTCTCGGTGAAGACGATATGCTGATACTGGCGTTTGTTCGGCTGGTGGTAGGGGTCGTGTGCGTCGAAGGCGTACTCGAGCAACTCGGTGAACGATAGCTGGTCGGGGTCGTACTCGAGTTGGACGACTTCAGTATGGTCACCGATGACTTCGTAGGTTGGGTCCGGCTTCGTCCCGCCAGCGTACCCGACCCGCGTTCGGACGACGCCGGAACGTGCGCCGAAGGACGCATCCGGCCCCCAGAAACAGCCGAGACCGAACGTCGCTGTCTTGGTCTCTTCGGGTGTCTGTCTGTCGTATTCCCGTATCGTCGTTGGTGTGCACATTAGGAATCTCAGTATACGTCTCAATAGCCTCGAGGGAAACTAACCGTTCCAATTTTCAGCAGCAAACAGCAGCACCTCTCACGAAGAGAGAATAACTGTGTGTCGCTGGACTAGACACGGAAGATTTGCTGCCATTGTTTTTCGTCCCAGAAGGAGTGACAGCGGGCGCGATAAACGCCGACCCACCACCAGCAGTCACTCTCAACTGTCCAACATACGCGATAAGCGATGTGCCGAACACGGGACGCGAGCCAGCGGAACGGCCAGCTAGCTCGATTTCAAAGTCTCCCATATAGGAAGACGTGAAATCCGAGTCTAGCGAGTCCGACTCCGCAAAAAACACTCGCGCCACGTTGACAGCGCCAACATAGTCACGGTCTCCTTGGAATCCACACCGAGAGTTGTCACAGCGGAAGTGACCGCCGTGCCAGACCTCGTGGTAATGGTCGGGCGACTTCGTTGTATGTCCTGTAGAGCCACATCGAGGACATGACCGACTCGTGTTCCCTGCATACACTCGCTCAACACGAATACCAGCAATATCCGCTCTGTATTCGGTGTTTTCGATAATCTCTCGGCGTGCCCAAGAGGACAACTCCCACGACAACTGTCCTTCACCGCGTGGTGGGGAGAGTGACCGCAGGTCTTCGTGGACGATAGCGTCCACGTCGTACACTAAGGCGAGTGCGAGGATTTGGTTGGCTACGTCGTGTACGAGTTGTTCGCGTTTGTGTCGAATCTTGTTGTTCACTCGCTCGTACTCTGACTGGATATGTTTGAAGTAGTCTGTATGGTCGCGTCCCTGTCGTCGGAGGTGTGCGAGTTTCGAGTTGAGCTGATTTCGTTCCTGATTCAAATTTCTCATCCTCTCTCGTTCCGCGTTCTGAATGAAATACGGTGTAGAGAGTTGTTCTCCCTCTTCGTCTACGACGACAGCAGTAGCGTCTTTCCGAAGTCCACCATCAATTGACAATACAGACGCAACGCCGTCTGACTTGTCTGCGTGTTCGACCTCGACGGGGAATGACAACTCGTAGTATTCTGTGCCCTGTTTCGACGTGTTGGGTTGGAATGATGGGGCAGAGAGACTGCCGTGGTCTACGAGTTCGTGAAATGACTCGTAACCGTCGAGCGTGTACTCTGTCCATGTCCAATCTCCATACGTCTCGGGTTCGAGTGTGTCTGGGGTTTTGAGTTCGACAGTAAGTTGCTCAGTGGATTTATTGTACTGGTATTTGACGGCCTGTCCACTGGTAGGGCCGTCATCCGCCGAATACGGTAGCACACCAGACGAGTATTCAGGACAATCTTGGAAATCAAAGTACGTGGCAGGATACGTTCCGTGAACGTCGTAGTAAGCGTTCAACTGGTCAATAAGCAGGTCAACGTATCCTGATGAGAGGTATCCATCGGAGTCCCAGAGTCGGTCTTTGATTCGTCGGGTGTGGATGCTGCGTATCTTGTGGTCTGGAAGGAGTGGTTTGATAGTCTGGAAAGCGTCTCGCTTGTCAGCGTGACTGCGAAGTGTTTCTCCAACTTTCTGTAACAGACAACGTTTGTATCGACTCGGGAGGTATATATCGAACTCTGCGAAGGCTTCTTGTTCATCAAAGTATTTCCACGCTTGATACGAGGATTCGTCAATCTCAGTGAGGTGGTCTGGTGTCCAGTATTGCTGTATGAGTGTGTTCGCTGTCTGCGTGGTGAGCGTGGCGAGTCGGTTGTATCGCTCTCGCTCCTCGTCTGGTAAGCACAGTGGGAGTGAGAGGTGTGTAGAGGACATATCTAGTTATTCCTCAGTGGGTTCGTCTTCGTCTCGTTCTTGTTCAAGGCGGACGACGGCAACGGTTTCTCCAATCCAATCCTTGGGGACTAATACGTGTGCGCCACCGCCAATGGGTTTTGCTTCTTTTTCAAGTGTTTCCCTGCCCTCAAACGTGAACTCAGCCACACCTATGTTTAAATTCTATTTAAACTTAAAGGTTTGGATTGGTATCTCGATTTGCTGCTGACTGCTGCTGTTTGCTGCCAAATTTTGTAACTGTTACGTAACCCTGTCCCCTCGTGGGTGACTACCTCTGTCCCATCCAGGCTCGGAGGCTCGAGATTAGTGCCAGTGATTCATCTCATCGCATCGGTCGTCATCTCTTTAAGTGGTTCTGGTCACAAGGTGTTGCTATGACGGGAGATTTGTCCTCCGATTTTCACGCCGTAGAGCGTTGTGGCTGTCTCGAGTGTCCGTAATCGATTCGGTCAGTACTTTGGATCTGCGCCGGTCGTCTCGTAGACCGCCTCCATCAGTTCGTCGCGACGGTCTTGCCACGCCGTAAAGTCGTTCGGACTCGAGGGATAGGCCTCGTAGTGGGCGAGTATCTCTTCGGCGCGTTGTTTCGTCTGATAGAGCGTCCAGAGGGTATCCCAGTGGCCACGGCTTTTCAACAGCGTCTCGAGTTTGAGCTTCCAGCCTATGTTTGCCTTCCCAGAGTACAGGGCCTCAGAGAGTTTATCCCCGGGCATTGCCGCAATTAGTGCTGTCAGTTCGTCTAGATCGGCCGCGGTGACGAGAATGTTGTAGACGTCCAGTGCAGCAAACCGACCACCGTAGTGGTCCATCACGCGTTCGTTGTATCTCCAGAGGGCGTCCTCGCTGACGTCGTCGGCTTCGATGGCCTCGATAATCTGCTCGCCGGCGTAGGCTCCAGCGTAGGCGGCACCGGCCATCCCACCGCCCGTCGTGGGATTGACGTGTCCCGCGGCGTCGCCGACTGCGACGAACCCAGGGTGGACCGCCGAGTCGTGGGGCCGTTTCGTCGGGAGGGCAGCCCCGAGTTTGTCCGCAACTTCGGCACCTTCGAACTCCGGCCGGTTTTCGAGATCCCGTCGCAAATCTTCGATGAGTTTCATCGGCTCTTCGCACATCTGAAAGCCAAGTCCGACGTTGATCTCAGTCGACGTCCGCGGGAAATACCAGAGATAGCCTGCCGATCGCTCGGTCGGTTTGAACACGAGTGCATCGTCCCACTCGACGGGTTCGTCGACGTGGACGACCTCCCGATACGCCGAGGAAAACTGCGAGTAGGTGACGTTCGTATCGAACGTCGACTCCTCGAAATCGACCATATCCTGCAACACTGACAGCGACCCCGCGCCGTCGACGACCACCGTCGCGTCGTAGCGTTTGGGGTCGCCTTTGCGAATCGCGTCGACACCTGTCACCCGTCCGTCATTATCCTGGACTACGTCAGTGACGACCGTATCGTAGTGGATCTCGGTGCCCGCCTCGAGCGTGCCTTCGATTAGCAGTTTGCCGTACTCCAGCCGGTCGATGACGGCGAGTTCGCCCGGAATCGGAATCTCGAGGACGGCGTCTTCCTGAGGAATCTCGAAACGGCCGTGGTCGACGTCGGTGTTCGTAAACGCCGGCTGGATTTTCGACCGCGGGATCGCCTCGGGAAAGCCATCCGCGCCTTTCAAGGCATCACCGCAGGCAATGTGGCCCGCTTTTTGTTCGGATTTTCGCTCGAGGACGACGACGTCATACCCTGCGTTCGCGATCGTTGCAGAGGCATAACAGCCAGCGGTTCCTGCACCGACCACGACGACATCCCACGTTGTTCTGGTCGTCGGGGCTTCGGTGGATTGGTCCGTTGTACTCATAGTCAGTTTCATCGTCAATCAAAGAAAAAGCTTGCTGGCTGACTATGCCCAGATAGGAGCCACTGACCGTCAGTGTGGTCTCGATGTTCCGACGGAGCGTCAACCCCACGCTCGCTGCACTCGCGTTTTTAACTCAAATTCCGCAGCCTCCGCTGATCAGTTGTTCACAATAAAATGCTCCGACGGGGATTTGAACCCCGGTCATTGCCTCGAGAGGGCAATATGATTGGCCGGACTACACTATCGGAGCGT
>LKMM01000001.1 GCA_001563885.1 Natrialbaceae archaeon B1-Br10_E2g27 | reverse complement strand
TTCGTCGTTTACGACGCTTAACCCACTGTATAATTCGTCGGCGAACGAAGAGACCGCCATCGGGTGGGCGCTCGATTATGGCTATACGTTTACGGACGACGGCGAGTATTTCCCGTTGCTGTATGATCTCTGGGCCGATGACGACGCCGAAGTATGGGTGTTCGAACTGCGTGATGGACTCGAGTTCAGCGAGCCCTACGGGCAGGTCACAGCCGAGTCGTTCGTCTATCAGATCCGGAAACTGCATCAGTCGGAGTGGGCGGCAACCGAAAGCGGTGGCGACTGGGACGGAATCGAGGTCTACGAGACGGGCACACTCGAGTTTCAGGCCGAACTGCCCCATCCGGATCCGCTCTGGCCCGAGAGCCTCGGGCCACGCGAGTATCCGATCCCGATCGAACTCATCGAACCGTACGTCGAGAGACAGGACGTAACCGGCCTCCGGGGAGACGAGCGGTTGCTCGAGTTGCAGTTTACGGGAAATCTGGGACCGTACGTACTGGAGTCGTGGGATCGCGGAGCCGGAACGAGGTATACACGCAACGACGACTACTATCTCCGGGATATCGAGGAGGGGCCAGATACCTTCGACGATGCACCGTACTTCGAGGAGGCGGCGATTCGAGTCATCGAGGAGGAAGCCTCGCGACTCGGTGCGCTCGAAACCTGGGAGGTCGACAACGCTGAGATCCCACCGACGCGTATCACCGAGTTCGAACGGAAAGACGACGTTGATGTCTACTCGATCGACCAACCGTACAATCAAATCCTCTCGGTCAATATGCGGGACAACGGCTGGAACGCAGGCCCTGGAAACCTCTTTCGGGTACCGGAGTTTCGCCAGGCGATTGCCTGTGCGATCGACAAAGAGGTGATCGTCGAGGGCATCTACCGTGGAACGGCGGAGCCACATTTCACCTGGCAGCCGGAGTGGTCAGACTGGTACCCCGATGGCGACATCCCACGATACGGCGTCGGCGACCTGTATGGCCGGTCTGTCGCCCAGGACAAACTCAAGCGTGCACTCGAGCAGGTCGATGCGGCGTATGGCTACGATGGTGAAGAGTTCGTGAATCCGGACGGCGAACAGGTCGTCCTCGAGCTGTACTGGACGGACGTTTCAGCCACCTCAGAAGTGCTAGCGGAGTTCATCGCGAGTGAGTGTAACGAGAATGTAGGGATCGAAGTCGACCTCCAGACGATCGACGCGACGCGGTTTGCCGAGCAGTACTGGACGGCAGAGCCGGAAGGTGGGACTGACATCATCGACGGCGAGGAAGTCGAGTGGACGGAGCCAACGCCGACCAATCCCGGTCCGCGTTCGGTGACCTCGGAGCAACCGTGGGATATGTCAATCATCTACGGCCTGAACACGTATCCGATGTATCCACTGACCAACGACGCCTTTTTCGACGGCCCGACGGCCCAATACAACCCCATCGGCTACTACCCAAAGTTCGACGCCGAAAAGCTGTGGAACGACGCCAGAACAGCACGCGACGAAGCGAAACTCAACGAGGTGTTCGGGGAATTTTTCCGCGCTATCGCCGACGAACAGCCCTACATCATGCTTGCATTTCCCGATTCCAACGAAGGATACGTCGCGGGACTCGAGGGACCGGTCGAAAACTCGTTTAACGGCTGGGATTTCCCAGCGTGGTACTATCCGGAGTAACCAGCCCGTGACATCACGATCGAATTATGCCGACAGCTATTGGGCTGAAATCGGAGGTTCGAACTAAGTATGCGGTACTACCGATACATCGGCACACGAGTGCTCTGGGCTTTCGTCGTGGCATTTATTATCGTCACCATCACGTTCGTCCTGCTTTCGATGTCGCCGGATCCGTCCATCCAGCAGGCGGCAACACAGGCCGCACTCGAGGGTGGCGACCCCCAGGAAGCAACAGACCGGCAAGAAAAGTTACGGGGACTCGACGAACCATTGCACGTCCGATATATAGATTACATGACCGGAATTGCGACCCTCGAGTGGGGATGGTCTGAGTACCGCAATCAACCCGTTACGAAGGCCCTTTGGGGGTCACTCTACTATACGGCACAGTATTCGATCCCCTGGACGATACTGACGCTGTTGTTCGGCCCACTTATCGGTGTCTACTCGGCGGCACGGATGTACTCCTGGAAAGACCACGTCGTGACCGGCATTGCCTTCCTTGGCTTTTCGATCCCGAATTTTTTCTTCGCGATCGTTTTGCTGTTGGTCTTTGGCGTCTGGCTCGACTGGGTGCCGGTAGCGTATCGGACCGATGTCCCGGTGGTCAGCCTCGAGAACGCGATCCAACTCGCGTTGCCCGTTTTCGTCCTGGTAACTGGATCGATCGGCGGGATACTGCGTGTCGCCCGCAACGAATCCGCGGAGTTTCAGAACGCAGATTTCATGAAAACCGCGAAAGCAAAAGGCGTCTCGCCGCTGCGGGCGTATGCCTATCACGTGATGCGACCGACGTTGGTGCCGCTGTCGACGACCGTTGTTGGACAGCTACTGGCGATGTTTCTGGGGGCATCGCTGCTAGTCGAGGTAGTCTTCGGCATTCCGGGACTGGGCCGGACCACGTTCGACGCCCTCGTGGCTCAGGATACGAACCTCGTTTTGGGGTCGGTCCTTTTGTTTACCGTTATCGGGGTCATCGGCAACCTCATCGAGGATATCGTCTTTACGATCGTGGATCCGCGGATCAGTTACGACGACAGATAATATGCCACCAGAAAAACCAGAACGGTTCGATCAGGTCGACTGGACGGAGTACGCCAACCCTACTGGCTGGCAGCGTTCGACGAACACGCGCTATTTTCTTTACAGTACGGTTCCAGTACTCGCACTCGGGCTGTATGACTGGCTGGTTGTCGGCCCCCGCGAAGCCACGTTCGTCCGACTCGGAGCGGATCTGGGGCTGTCAGGGCCCTTCCAGATGATTGGATTGACCCACGATCCGGCCGGTATCGACTATCTGTTCGTCGGTACGCTTCTGTTGTTCGTCTGGTATCTCCTCGTTCCGCTATATCAGAACCCGCGTATGACGCGGTACTACTGGACTAGATTTAAGCGAAACAGACCAGCACTCGGTGGCCTGGGGTGGCTGTTTTTGGTGTTCGCCGGTGGATTGATCGGCCCCTTCGTATTGAATACGCCCTCACAGGATATCCTCACAGCCCACCAGCCACCTGCGTTTACCTCCGTCGACGAGGCAACCGTCCCCCTCTGTGTTGGAGAGGTCGAAAACGGGCGGTGTTATGGAACCTGGGAACACCCCCTGGGGACGGACAACACCGGTCGCGACGTCTTCAGTTCGATTATCCACGGGATGACGATCAGCATGCAGATTGCTTTCATCACAACGTCAGTCGTCGCCGTGATCGGGGTTAGCGTCGGCACCGTCGCCGCCGTCTCCGGCGGGTGGGTCGATGAGGGACTCATGCGCGTTGTCGACATCGTCCTCTCGTTTCCGACGCTGCCGTTTTATCTCCTGATTCTGTACTCCTTTGGTGCCAGCCTCTCGATGTTCATCCTCGTCTTTGCTCTCTTTGCCTGGGGTGGAACTGCCCGGTATGTCCGGAGTAAGGCCCTTTCGGTCTCCGAGGCAGAGTACATCAACGAGAGTCGACTCAGCGGAGCGAGTACAAGCTACATCATCCGTCGACACGTTATCCCGAACACTGCCAGTTCCATCATCACGCAGTTGACGTTGCTGATCCCGGTGTTCTTGCTCGCGGAGGCACAGATCGCATTTCTCGGACTTGGCGACTCAGATGTCCCCTCGTGGGGGCAACTGATCGCTGCCGGCCGGACCGACCTCGCCTTTGCTCCCTGGATCGTCCTCGCTCCCGGCATCGCACTGTTTCTGACCATCCTCGCGTTTACTTTCGTCGGCGACGCGTTACTGGACGCGCTCGACCCCGAAGCCAAAACGGAGGCCGATCGATGACCGACGATCCCAACGCCCCGCTGCTCGAGGTCGAGGATCTCTCGACTTCGTTTCGGACCGACTCGGGCCGACTCGTCGCCGTCGACGGGATCGATTTCACTGTCGAAGCGGGCGAGACCGTCTGTCTCGTCGGGGAATCGGGCTCGGGAAAGACCGTCGCAAGCGAGTCGATAACCCGACTCCCAAACTCACCTCCGGCACGGATCGACGGGAGCGTTCGGTTTCGTGGGGTCGATCTCTTCGAGTGTTCGGACACCGATTTGCGACAGTACCGTGGCAACCGGATCGCCCACATCTTCCAGAATTCACAGCTGAACCACTGTTACAGTGTCGGCTGGCAGATCGTCGAAGCCATACGCATCCACGAAGACGTCTCGAAGACGGCGGCTCGAGCCCGAGGCATCGATCTCTTGGAACGAGTCGGGATCCCAAACGCCAGTTCTCGGTTCGACGACTACCCTCACGAGTTCTCCGGCGGACAGAAACAGCGGATCATGATCGCGATGGCACTGGCGGGAAACCCCGATCTCCTGATCGCAGACGAACCCACGACGGCCCTTGACCTCACGGTTCAGGCACAGCTCGTTCGGCTCCTAGCGGAGATCCAAAGCGAGTTCGGGATGGGCATCCTGCTTGTTACCCACGATCTCGGCGTCGTCGCCGAAATCGCCGACCGAGTCGTCGTCATGTACGCCGGCAAGATCATGGAACGTGGGGACGTCTTCGATATCTTCGAACGGCCAGCCCATCCCTACACACAGGCGCTTTTAGACTGCCTGCCCGAAAGAGCGAACGCGAGCGGAGGAATTCCAGGATCCCTCCCGGATCCGACCGCCCGACCCGAGGGCTGTCGGTTCGCCGATCGGTGTCCACATACCCTCGAGGCGTGTCGAACAGGAGGCCAACCGCCGGAACTCGAGGTCGAGTCGGGCCATCACGCGTCGTGTATCTACTACGGCCAGGGATACGATGTGTCGGTCGTATGCGATGGTCAGGGCGAATCGGACGATTGTGATGGTCAGGACGAATCAGACAATCGTGACAGCACGGATGTATCGAAAGACCGCGAGCGCGTCTCAGAGGCAAACAAACGATGACAGAGACCCCCGTCCTCTCCGTGCGAGATTTAAAAAAGCACTATCCGATTACGAAAGGGATACTCTCCCGGCAGGGAGGCGTCGCCAAGGCAGTCGACGGTATCAGCTTCGACATCTACCCTGGTGAGACGTTCGGTCTGGTCGGTGAATCCGGCTGCGGAAAGTCCACTGTAGCGGAGGCGATCGTCCGACTAGAAGAGCCAACCGACGGCGAGATCATCGTCAATCCACACGGTGACTCCCCAGAGAACGGCACAGTCGACCAGAAGGCGACGACAGACGCCGGTTGGGCCGCCATCGATCGGCTCCAGTCGCTTATCCACCGCGTTCCCGGAATCGGTCGAACAGCCTCGAGTGCCGATGAGGCCGATCCGAGAGACGTCACCCAGTTCGACAGCCAGCAACTGAAAGCCTTCCGTCGGGACGTCCAGTTGCTCTTACAGGACTCATCGACCAGTTTCGACCCGCGGATGACCGTCGGAGCTGCCATTTCCGAACGGTTGGCGATCCACGGCATGGCAGGTCGGGCACAACGTCGAACTATCGTCGAGGATCTTCTCGAGCGAGTCGGGCTCTCGGCAACCGATTACGACCGGTTTCCACACGAGTTTTCCGGCGGCCAACTCCAGCGAATCGGCCTCGCGCGGGCGCTGGTGTTAAACCCCGATCTTCTCATTGCCGACGAACCGGTCTCCGCGCTTGACGTCTCGGTGCAGGCGGAGATTCTCGCGTTGCTCGAGGACTTACAAGAGGAGTTCGACCTGTCGGTGCTGTTTATCAGCCACGACCTTTCGGTCGTCCGCCAGTGTTGCGATCGAGTCGGCGTGATGTATCTCGGACAACTCGTCGAACAGGGGAAAACGGAGGGGGTCTTTACGCATCCACAACACCCCTACACGGAGGCGTTGGTATCGTCGATTCCGACGCCGGACCCACGCGACTCCCTCGAGGAAATCGAGCTCACCGGCGACGTTCCTAGCCCGGAGAACCCACCGCGTGGCTGTCGGTTTCATACCCGATGTCACCGAATCATCCAGCCAGAAGGCGTCGAAATCCCTCAATCGGAGTGGCGAGCACTCAGAACGCTCGCCATCAAGATCGAGCAGGGACGGATCGATCCCGACGCCGTAGTGGCGTCGGTCGTCTCGATGGAACCAGCGCCCACAGCGCCGACTGCAGTTACTCCCTCACAGTTCGACCGGCAACTGCGATCGGAGCACGACGTTCCCGCCCCCGTCTCGGATCCAGCGCTCGAGGCGGCACTCACCGATGCGATCGACGCGCTGTACGACCGGGACCCAGAGCGGGCGAGATCGGTCCTCGAGGCGCTCTTTCGGACACCGTGTATCACGGACGACCCCGACACGGTGACCGTCGACGATGGACACGTCTCGAAGTGTCATCTCCGGTGAGGAGCCATGCGCTTCGATATCAGTAGGTCTGATACGTTGTAGAACCGACGTCGATCCGAACGAGCGTATTCTCCTCGTATGCATCCGGCCCAGCACCGTATTTGTCGTTGATCCGCTCGCGCGCTCGAGCGCTCGCCGCTTCGTCGTCGACGATCGTGGCAGTTCCAAGCAACGAGACCATCCACTCTGTGTCACCGCCCTCGTCGGCCTGAACGGAGACCGCGACGCGTGGATTTTCCCGGATGTTGGCCAGTTTCTTCCCCGTGGTGACAATCTCGACTGTGCCGTCGTCGTACCGGTACCAGACTGGCGCGACGTGCGGCCGCCCCTCGCTGCACGTTCCGAGATGTGCCATCAGCGGCTCGCTCTCGAGAAGCCGCTCGGCCTCGGCTGGAACGGAGCCCATGCCCAAACGCAGTTGGGTAGACCCAAAACGGTTCGGTCGGACATACTGGGCACAGTGGCGTGTGGACACGGCTCATGGGTGATTGTTTCACACATGCCGGGAGCCGCGGATTATATATCATGAACTTTTATGTAGTAGTGGTCTGTACGGTGGTGTACAGATGTCGGTTGTACCCGTACGAGTCTGCGCCTACTCCCACCCCAAGTCCAGATTATCGACCACCACCCAGACTCCAACCGACATGAGCATTCAACCTGCACCCACCCAGACCGAACCCGAATCGACACCCACCCAGCCTGCGTCCCGACCCAGCCACTCGGCGAGCGCTCGAGCACCACGAACGTTTTCGAACCGAACCGACCGACTGCAGAATCTCATCGATGAATACAACGCGGCGTTTGCCACCGACGGCACCCGGTGAGGCTGATTGGTGTATCGACCTTCTATCAGGTTTTGACATAATTCCGCCGTTTTTGGGCCTTGTCCGATTGCCTGAGTGATCTTCGATTCGTTTCGGTTTACCGCAAGGAAGAGGTCACAGCCGGTACGTTCTCGGGGCTGGATCCAGTAGCCACAGGTATGAGTGAGTCAACCGTCCGCTGCTGGCTCGTCGAACGCGAGTTCGACGCTCGAAACGTCGTGACCCTCGTCTACGCGACACCCGATGGCTCGCGCTATCACCAGCGCGAACAATCCGCGAACACCCTCCGGGCCGGCCCGGGTGTGACGGCTGCACGTGAGATTCCCGAAGCCGACCTCGAGCCGGTGCCGGACGAGGAAACACACGGGCGTTACGCCACGGAAGCCGAACGAACTGCTGACCAGTACGATCCAGACGATCCGATATAAGACGAATCACTTTCATCTCCAGTTCGGCACGCCCTTTAGGTAGCTCAAGAGGGTAGTCGAAGACGAATGACCGACTGCATCTTTTACGGCGGGAAAGGCGGCGTCGGCAAGACGACCTGTGCGGCCGCAACCGCCATCTCGCTCGCCGACGCCGGCATAGAGACGCTCGTCGTCTCGACCGACCCCGCCCACTCGCTGTCTGACTCCCTCGAGGTCGATCTGGGGCCGCGTCCGGCCGAACTCGTCGGCTTCGAGGACGAACTCGAAGGAAGCCTTTGGGCCGTCGAGATCGACGCTGACACTCGGAAAGAACGGTACGAACGGATCGCAACGGCGCTTGCTGCAGACCTCAGAAGTGCCGGTATCAGCCTTTCCGATGAGGAAGTCGAACGGATATTTGCCTCCGGCGCACCCGCTGGCAGCGACGAACTCGCTGCCCTCGATTTGCTCGTCGAGTACGTCGACGAGGGCGACTGGGATGTCGTCGTCTTCGACACCGCACCCACCGGACACACCTTGCGGCTGTTCGACATGCCCGAGGTGATGGGACTCGCCATAGAGACCACCCGCTCGCTTCGGGGCCAGGTTCGCCGGATCGGCACCGCCGCAAAGAGCGCGATGTTCGGCCCCATGTCGATGATCGGAGCCTCGAAAAACGACAGCGACGACCTCGCCGACTTCCAGGGCCGTCTCGAGCGCGCTCGCGAGTTGCTAGGCGACCAGGAGACGACCGAGTTTCGCGTCGTCGCCATCCCCGAACGGATGGCAATCGCCGAATCCGAGCGGCTGGTCGAACAGCTCCGTGAGGGTGGTATCGCCGTCAAATCGCTCGTCGTCAATCAGGTGTTCGAAGATCCCACCGACGACTGCTCGCGCTGTCAATCACGCCACACCCGCCACAAAGAACGCGTCGAAGAAATTCGAGACACCTTCCCCGACCTCGAGATTCTAACCCTGCCAGAACGCGACGGCGAAGTCCAGGGACTCGAGGCCGTCCGATCGATCGCAGATCGGCTGTCTTCCGAACACAGCCGGCCGATCGATGTCTGATCGTCTCGAGTGACATTTACGCTCGGGTGAATAGGTAGCGGAGATATGTGGGCGGTCGGTAGCCACCTCGTTTCCGTCACTCGAGTTTCCGATCCTGATTGCCCGGAAGCGCTCGCTTTGCGACCATCCAGTAGCGAATCGCCAGATAGATCATCACGATTCCGAACGTGATGCCGAAGATGATCTCCCCGGCCGAGACCGCCGCCGAAAGCGCAATCGCGTTGAGTGCAATTCCGACGACGTATAGCAACCGAAGCCGACGGTCGTTCATACCCCATCGTTCGCTACGAGCCTAAAAAACTCTCTTACTGCAAACGGCTGTTGCTCGAGGCCGCGACGGGAAGGTTTTCATGCCCGTTAACCAATTTCGACTGCTGTGTACACGAAGGTCGGACTCTCCGTCTGTGGCGTGACGCTTACATATCAGTTGATCGATGCAGGTGCTATCGTGGCCCTTTCGGGATACAGCCGGGGTGGGGTCGCCACGATACTTTTGTTCTGGGCGCTTCCGATGACCGTCGCGTTCGCACTCAGCTACTGGGTAACCGCAAGTCGAGACCACACGCACGATCGAGCACTCTACGGGGCAGTCCTCAGCGGTGCAGCGATCGGACAGGCACTCGGGCTTGCCACCCTCCTCCCAACTGACGTAATCCCTGCACTCACGGTCGGTGGGGTCGCCATCGAGACGTCGTTCACTGCACTGCTCGTTTTTGTTGTCTCCGGTGGCGGCGTTGGCCTCGCTCGTGCGCGGGCCGGCGATCCACCAGTCGGGCGTCGGTTTGCACTCCTTGCGGGCATTTTGTTTTTGCTCTCGGGAGTACTCTCGGCCGTTGGTCCCTACCGGAGTGTCTCCGATCAGATCTTGCAGTTCGCCATCGCTGGCTGGCTGTTCGTCGTTGCACGGTACGGATAAAAAGCAACAGGCCACCGCGATTGATACCCTCAGTCAAACTCGAGGTCGTCTGTGCCTGTGACTTCGCCGAACAGCCAGTCGGCGTGCTCTAGGGCGTATTCTTTGTGGTCGTCCTCGATCGAGCCGATGCAGTCTTCGACCATGATCGGACGGAAATCCCGCAGGCCAGCACTGCCGCCCGTATGCAGGACACAGACGTTCGCGAGCGTGCCACAGATGAGAAGGTCTCGAATCCCTCGAGCGTTCAGCCAGCCCTCGAGTTCGGTCCGGTGGAAGGCGTCGTAGGTGTGTTTTTCGACGATGCAGTCGGCTTCCTCAGTCGGGAGTTGCCCGACAATTTCGGCCTCCCAGCTTCCCTCTATGACGTGTTCGCCCCACTGCTCGAACTCGTCGTAGTAGTGGCTATCCTCGAACTGCTCGGGTGGGTGGACGTCGCGGGTAAACACGAGACGGACACCGGCCTCGCTGGCTCGCTCTACGAGGTCGGCAATCGGTTCGATGACTGCCTCGCTGCCGGGGGCATACAGCGAGCCATCAGGGTGACAGAAGCCGTTTTGCATGTCCACCACTACGACCGCGGTCTGGTCTGACTCGAGGTGCATGTGCGATGGTTCGTTCCTCGCAATAAAAAGCGGTGGGTGTCGTCGATCTGTCACAAACATCGAGCCGCTTCCAAAGTGGCCCGAACGTCGTTCTTTTAATCATTGGCTCCGTACAGTTGCCAACATTCAATGAATCCGACGCGAACGCAACTCCTCGCGCTCTGTGCCGTCGGGCTGGTTGTCCTCCTTACGCTCGGTGTCCTCGCTGGCGTCTTCGGCTCGGTCAGCCCCGCCACCGATCTCGCCCCCGGTGACGATCGGCCCGACGATCCCGCGACGAGCGAGACGATCGGCTACGTCGAGGGCTACTGGTACGACGATGACCTCCCCATCGATGACCGCGATGATGCCACTATTGAGGAAGCCGAGTTCGAATCGGTCGTTTATCGGTCGATGGCTCGGGTCGAACACCTGCGTGAACTTCCGTTCGAAGACTCCGTCGACGTCGAGGTTATCTCCCGCGAGGAGTTCCAGGCCGAAGAAGACGACGTCTTCGGCACGGTAACCGACGAACAACGGTTTCAGCAGAACGTCAACTACGAGGCGCTGTTGATGGTCGATCGCCACACCGAGATCGAAGACGAAACTGACGCGCTCTTCGGAGACACCGTTGGCGGCTACTACGATCTTACGACCAACGAGGTCGTCGTCGTCGCTGAAGATCCCGACGAGCCCGAAACCGACGAGGTTATCCTCGGCCACGAACTGCTTCACGCCCTCCAGGACCAGCACTTCGATCTGACGAGTTACGATCGCGAAACGATCGACCGCGAGGCCGGCAAAAACGGCCTTATCGAAGGCGATGCCGTCTGGATCGAAGAGGCCTACGGCGAGCGCTGTGGCGAAGAGTGGGCATGTCTCGAGCCGACTGACCAACCACAACCGCCCGGCGAGTTCAACTGGGGGCTGTACCTGATTCTCATCCAGCCTTACGACGACGGCCCCGACTACATCGAGTCGTTGCTCACAGCGGATGGCTGGTCTGCCGTCAATGATGCCTACGACGAACCACCGACGACCAGTTCCGAGGTAATCCGTCCCGGCGAAGATCGCAATTTCACAACAGTCGAGGTTACCGACCGGTCCGAGGAGACATGGCAACCGTTCGAGGTGGATGAGGAACCTGCAACCGAGACCGTCGGCGAGGTCGGTATGGTCTCGATGTTCGCCGCTGGCTCGATCGACGGCAACCAGCCCGCGATAATCGACCGAGAATCGTTAACCGGTAGCGAGGGTGGTCCCGTCGTCGACCTCGAGTACGACCAACCCTACACCGACGGCTGGGCCGGCGACGAACTCGCAGTCTACGTTCCCGACGACGCAGAGACCAGCGACGAACGACTCGAGGAAAGCGCATTCGTCTGGAAATCCGAGTGGATGAGCGCCGCCGACGCCGAACAGTTCGCCGACGCCTACCGTGAGTTACTCGAGCGCCACGGCGGGCTCCCAGTCGAGGATCGAGCGGACACCTACGAACTCGAGGGTGACTTCCCCGGAACCTACGATATCGATCAGGCAGGCGAGCGCGTGACGATCGTTCGTACACCCGACGCCGACGACATAGAGGCCGTCTACGACGGGAGTTGGACGGCAAACGAAACCACATAGGGCGATGAGGCGGCGAAGACGCCTATCTTTTTCAATACCCAAAACAAACTGACACTATGTCAGATCCGTTTGGAACCATCTCCACCGAGGCGATTCTCGAGGGACGTGCGACGGACGCTTACTTCGAGCGGACCCGGTCGACACTCGAGCATGCGGGACGAAATCCTCAGGTCGTCGCCGAGGTGACCGCAGACCAGTTTTCGACCGGCGCGTTCGAGGTGTTCACCGGCGTCGAATCGGTCGCCCGACTGTTCGAAGGCCGTGCTGTCGATATCGACGCCCTCCCCGATGGCCAACTGTTCGATGGCGGTCCAGTGATGCGTATCGAGGGCCCATACCTCGAGTTCGCCGAACTCGAGACCTCACTGTTGGGACTTCTCTCACAGCCAAGTGGCTTTGCAACGGCCGCCCTCGAGGCCCGCCTTGGGGCACCCGACTCGCTCGTGCTTTCGTTTGGTGCACGTCACGTCCATCCCTCGATCGCGTCAGTCGTCGAGCGTGCGGCCTTACTGGCGGGATTGGATGGGTTCTCACACGTCGCCGCTGGCGAGACACTCAGCCGAGAGGCAAGTGGGACGATGCCCCACGCACTCATGTTCTGTTTCGGCGAGGGCAACCAGGCCGACGCCTGGACGGCGTTCGACGAGGCAGTTCCGGAATCGACTCCACGAATCGCGCTCGTCGACACCTTCTGGGACGAAAAAAGCGAGAGCCTGCTGGCCGCCGAAACCCTCGGTGACGACCTGGATGGAGTCCGGATCGACACCACCGGTTCCCGACGCGGCGACTTCCGGCATATCATCCGTGAGGTCCGCTGGGAACTGGACGCCCGCGGACACGAGGACGTCGACATCTTCTGTAGCGGTGGGCTCGGTCCCGAGCAGTTGCATACCCTCCGGGAGCTTGCAGACGGCTTCGGCGTCGGCAGTCATATCACGAACCGCGACCCCGTCGACTTCAGCCTCGATATCGTCGAAATCGAGGGTGAACTGATCTCGAAACGTGGCAAACTCTCCGGGGTCAAAGACGTCTACCGAACGCCCGACGGGAGCCACCACATCGGGCTTTCGGATCGAGACGGCCCCGACGGCGGCGAGTCGCTGCTCGAGCCCTTGCTCCGAGACGGCGAGGTCGTCCGGACCTTCGACCTCGAGGCCGCACGCGAGCGGTGTCTGGCCGACGCAGAGGCGGTCGGGTTCACCTCGAGTGCGTAAGATCACTGTTCGTTCTCGAGCTTCCGAAGCTCGGTGAGCCGTCGCTCGAGCGGCGGGTGCGTCGAAACTGGCCAACACCTGATCGATCTCGGAGTGACTTCGGCTTCTATCAGCCGATCGAGTGGGAGAATCGACAGCACCGAGACGCTCGAGACCGAACGGAGGTCCTCGGTCGGCGTGTTCGCAATCCGATCCTCGAGTGTGACCAGCGCACTCGCAAGCGCCGCCGGCGAGCCCGTCGCAATCGCAGCGGTCCGGTCTGCGGCGAGTTCACGCCCGCGTGAGAGAATCGCAACAATCGGTACGGCGACTGCAAGCGTACACAGTCCAATCGTACCCAGTATCCACCAGAGAAATCGCTGTGGCGCAACGAACAGTCCCGCAAATGTCTGCAAGATAAACCTCCCCGGGCACTCTTTGAGTGCCGTTTGTGGTGGTTGATCACCCGGAAACCCAATCTGGGCAGCCCTCGAGACGACTCCCCACGCAAGCACGACCGGCGTCGAGGCGGCAGTCATCACCATCGCGTCGCGGTTTTTCACGTGTGCGAGTTCGTGGGCGATCACCGCCTCGAGTTCGGATTCTTCGAGCGTAATAAGTGTCCCTCTCGAGAGGACGAGATGGATGGTTTCTGGCCGGTAGCCGACGACCATCGCTTCGGGCGTCGAGCGGTCGGCGATGGCGATTGTCGGGACGGGAACGTCGAGCTGGGCGGCGACTCTGGTCACGGTAGCCTGCAAATCAGGGTAGGCGTCTGCGGCGATTGACCTCGCGTCGGCCGCTGTCTCGACGGTGCCGACCTGTGTGAGTTCGGCATAGACGAACAGGCCAACCAGCGCGAGCGCAATCACCGCCCCAATACTCGAGGGTAGTGCCAAAAGCGTGACCACAGCCACGATGACATACCACACTCCGATGAGAAAGCCACTCACCAACACCGCGAGTGTGAGACTCGTGACGAGCATCCGAACGGCAAGCGAGAGTCGCATTCGACGTCCCACGACGCTAGTACTCCGCCAAGCGTCGACTGATGGGTCGAACCGATACCCGCCGACTGGTTCGACCCATCAGTTCAGGCTTGCCAAAGCACTAGCTGTAGTTCGAGACACGGGTCGTATGTCTCGAGAGAGAGGATCAATATATAACCATTGGGCACCGGCTTCGGAGGGAGAAGCGACACTGAGGGATCTACTACCAGTCGGCGCTCACCAGTGAACGAACCACACGGTACAGTCTTAGAGCTGTTCGATACTGCCGTCGGCTTCGCGCTCGCGGAAGACCTGGCCTTCGAACAGCGTGACAACGACGTCGTCGTTTTCCCAGGCACCCGGTCCGAGTCGTGCCTTCCGGCAGGTTCGGTCGAGATACTCGCGTTTGCTCCAGCCGTTTTCTACGGGGACAGTGGGGTAGAGCCAGCCACCCTCGCCACCGTCGATGGCGACGCCGTGGATGCCGAGTTCGAGGTCGGCAAGTGGATCGTCGGTCAAGACGACGTTTCTGACCACACAGACCGAGACGGTGAGATTTGGGAGCTCTGAGGGGCTGACCTCCGAGCCACAGGAGTCTTCGCTTGCAGCCGTAATCGCCGTGTCGACGATAACATGCCCGAGTTGTTCGCCCGAACGGTAGCCCCCGGCACAGCCCCGGAGGCTTCCCCGGCCGCGTGTCGACTCGAGGCGAACGAACGCACCGGTGCGCTCGTAAAAGGCCTCACGCATGCTGCCAGGTTGTTCTCGTTGCCCGTGTTGTACGTAGGATTCGACGGCTTCACGCGCGAGTTCCACTGCACGCGCACCGTCTTCATAAGAGAGGTCGACGCCCTGTCGCTGGGACATACAACTGTACATGGGAGTAATCGTCCTAAAACGCTTCCATTCGCTTCGGCTCTTATACCATACCCACGACCGAGGGACTTATTGACCGACAAATCCTATAAAAATCGGGAGAGAGAGCCCGGCTGCCGCGGCGACCGTGTCGGCAACGTCGCGTTCGTAACGCGTTGGCCGTCTCAAGATGCCCAACGCTCATACCGTTGGCCGTGCTTTGAGACGCCCAACGTACGCGAGGAAAGTCCCCCCACCTGTTCGGGCAGGTGACCGGACGCAAGTCCGGAGCGGGAGACCGCTGGCTCTGGAACAGAAACGACACGTCTCGACCCGACCGATGATGCGCGCGAACCCGACCGAAAGCGAGGGGAGCGAACCCGCAGAGGGCGTGTGATCGATCCACGTGGTTCGATTCCACGAGTGACGAACGTGGTATGCGGTGATCCCGCAGGCCACACTCGACGTCACTGATCACACACAGACGGCCGAGGATCGATGGAACGGCGAACCCTCACCGGTGCAAGTCCGTGCCGTGGTAGCCCGAACACCCCACGGCCATGCCGTGGACGGGACGGACGCTCAGCCGAATGCCGGGACGAACAGAAGGGGGCTTACTCCTCTCACCTGATTTACGCTCTGAGTGGCGATACTTGCAGTTTCCTCGGCTATAAGTGGTCACTCGAAATCCGAGACGACCTGCGGAATACAGCCCTCACCAGGAAGTTGATACGAACAGTGGCCGGCGACCTCGTCAGTGACGTCGACGTCGGTGTAGTTTTCCGGACGCGAACTCGAGTCGCCGAACCAACCGCCAGCACAGTCAGAACCCTCACACCCGAGACCACCCGAGAGTGACTGCAGATCGTAGGCCGTACAGACGCTGTGGTCGTTTTCGGAGTGATAGTTGTAGACGGCCACGGCGTTCGATTCGATGCCGGGGCCATAGACGCCGTCGATACAGACCGAATCGTCGTCGGCTGCCGTTCCCAACAATGCCACCGTCTCGAGCGTTTCGTCCTCGAGTGCAGCGAGCGTCTCGAGGGCAACCCGGCCGCCGAGTGAGTGGCCAACGACTCGTACTGGTTCAGGAAGCCCAGAATCTGAGTCGAGCCACTCCGCTAGCCGTCGCCCTGCATCGGGAGTCCGGCGCTCTGTACGCCAGTAGAGATCGCTGTCGGCCGGCCACGACGCTGCCACCACCGGATGTTCGTAGTCGTTCTCTCGTAGGGCTTCCTCGAGTACGGCCGCCTGGTCGGTACTCGTCTCGAAGCCACGCCAGCCGTGGACGTAGATGACGACTTCTTCGGCATCGGCGATTGACTCAAAATCCGTCGTCTCCGGATCGGAACCGGTCAGGACGACCTCCGGATACGCCTCGGGTCCCTCGGGCCACCCGAGACAGTCGTCGTCCTCGAGATACGACCCGAGTCCGGCCAGTCCACCGACGCCTAACGCGCCGACTGCACCCGCACCGAGCAGCCGACGGCGCGTGATCCGCGAACCGGAACCGACGTTAGTCGTCGACGATCTGTCAGGGTGGTCCTCGCTCATGGAGTTGCCTTACGAGATGGGCAATAAATACGCTGGGGGAGACGTGGTTTGGTCCTAACCTGAGAACCGTAGTTGCGACTCATCTGGTCCAAACTGGCTAACGTCCTGATCTTGTCGCTCGCGGATTTGCTCGCGACAGAATAGTGGGTTGGGGCAGATTTGAACTGCCGGCCTCCTCCATGTCAAGGAGGTGTCATAACCAGACTAGACCACCAACCCGTTTGCTGCGTACATCGTGGCGTCCCGTGCCACCCTGGCTGTACCCAATCGTTGCCGGCCACCGTAATTGAAGGTTTCGAATCGACTGCCGTACGCCAGTCGACCGCATGCTGTCCGTCGATATGCTTAAGTCCATGTACTGATTTGGCCATTACAAGACAACTACGTACATTGGTGTTCACTATGCAGGAGTACGTCAAACAGGTCACAGACGGCGAGGATTTGACACAGTCGGCGGCTCGAGCCGCATCGACGGCCGTCTTCGAGGAAGCGACGGCGGCCCAAATCGGTGCGTTGCTCACAGCGTTGCGAGCGAAAGGCGAGACGGAAGCCGAAATCGCTGGCTTCGCTGAGGGAATGCGCGAAGCCGCACGAACGATTACCCCCGATAGAGAGCCACTTGTCGACACCTGTGGGACAGGTGGTGACGATTACGATACGATAAACGTCTCGACGACGAGTGCAATCGTCGCCGCGGGCGCGGGTGTCCCGATCGCAAAACACGGCAACTACTCGGTCTCGTCGTCGTCGGGGAGTGCAGACGTCCTCGAGGAGGTCGGCGTCACCGTCGAAGCCGAGCCGTCGGCCGTCGAGACGGCCATCGAAACCGACGGTATCGGCTTTATGCTCGCGCCGGTCTTTCACCCGGCGATGAAAGCCGTCATCGGTCCACGGAAGGAACTCGGGATGCGGACGATTTTCAATATTCTCGGTCCGCTGACCAACCCGGCCGGTGCAGACGCACAGGTCATCGGCGTCTACGATCCCGACCTCGTCTCCGTTCTCGCCGACGCACTCGCCCGAATGGACGTCGACCGTGCGTTGGTCGTCCACGGCTCCGGAACTGACGAAATCGCAATCCACGGCGAGACCGTCGTCGCGGAAGTCGACGGTGACAGCGTCGAGGAATACGACCTCACCCCTGCCGACCTCGGCCTCGAACGACACGACATCGACGACATCGCTGGCGGTTCGCCGGCCGAAAATGCCGCCGACATGCGCGGAATCGTCGACGGCGAGATTACGGGTCCAAAACAGGAAGTCATCCTCGCAAACGCAGGCGCGGCGATCTACGTCGCCGGCGAAGTCGACTCGCTCGAGGCCGGTGTCAACGCCGCTCGGGAGGCGATCGACTCCGGCGACGCCGCCGCGAAACTCGAGCGTCTCTGTGCAAGCCCGGAGCCGACCCCGGAGGGACGATGACGCGGGTGAAAGTCTGTGGCCTGACCACTCGCGGGGATCTCGAGACGGCGGTTGAGGCCGGTGTGGACGCCGTTGGCATCATCTGTGACGTCTCAGTCGACACCCCACGGGAGGTGTCTGTCGACCGCGCGAGCGAACTCGTGGAGGCGACACCGCCGTTCGTTACCAGCGTGCTCGTGACGATGCCCGACGATCTCGAGGCGACGATCGATCTCCTCGAGCGGGTCGACCCCGATGCCGTACAGCTTCACGGCGGAGCGACCGTCGAGGAGATCGCGACGGTTCGGACGGCCGTTGGCGGAACCGTGTTGCTCGCAATCGATGCCGAAGAGATCGAATCCGCAAGTGCATACGACACAGCCGTCGACGCCTTTGTCGTCGATACCGTCGACGAAGACGGCGGGGGTGGCACTGGTGAGGTTCACGACTGGGATCGGACGCGTGCAGCCGCCGCGGATCTCGAGTCACCAATTGTCCTCGCTGGCGGGTTGACCCCCGAAAACGTCCCAGACGCGATCAGAACGGTCGAACCGTTCGCAGTCGATGTCGCAAGCGGCGTCGAAGCAAGCGGAGGCGTCAAAGACGCCGATGCCGTTCGGTCGTTCGTCGCTCGCGCAAACGGAACCACCGATCCAGTCGATCTGGAGGTAAACCCATGACCGATGCCAGCAATCTCGTGACGATCGACACAGAGCGTGTGGAGTTTCTCGAACACGCAGGCGACTCGAGCGATCGACCAGTGGTCGTTCGTACCGTCGCAACCCTCGATGTGGAGACGACACCGCTTTCGGCATACGCTGCGCTCACCGGCCGCTCTGTGGGAAGCGACCGAGATCGCTCGCCGTATGCCTTCTTGCTCGAGAGCGCCGAAAAGACGGCCTCGAGCGACCCAGACGGTGCGTTCCGTCCGAGCTCGGCGACCGCAGACCGTCACGCCCGGTTTTCCTACGTCGGCTACGATCCCGAGGCCGTCGTGACCGTCGGCCCGGATGGGACCGAGATCGAGGCCCTCCACAACGAGGCCCCCCTCGAACTGCTCGAGACCGACCCCGATGGCGACACCGTCGATTCGCTTCGAGCGGCGATGCCCGATGTCGAATTGGCGAACGTTCCCGACCACGACCGCCAGCATCTCGAGGGTGGGTTAGTCGGCTTTTTGGCCTACGACGCCGTCTACGATCTCTGGCTCGAGGAAGTCGGTCTCGAACGGCCCGAATCGCGGTTTCCGGACGCCCAGTTTGTCCTGACGACGAAGACGCTCGCGTTCGATGAACACGACGGGACGATTTCGCTCGTTTTCACGCCGATTCTTGAAGCCGGTGACGATCCCGAAGCTGTCTACGACGAGATTCGGGCGGAGGCGACGGCCGTCGGCGAGTTGCTTCGAGACGCCGATACACCGAAGACCGATGGATTCGTCCGCGAAGACGAGACCGCCGGACCGAAAGAAACGTACGAAGATCACGTCCGCAAGGCCAAAGAGCACGTCCTCGATGGCGACATTTATCAGGGTGTCATCTCTCGTACTCGAGAACTGACCGGGGAGGTCGATCCGCTCGGCTTCTACGAGGCGATGCGCGAGGTCAACCCCTCGCCGTATATGTACCTGCTCGGTTATGACGACCTGACCGTCGTCGGTGCAAGTCCCGAGACCCTGCTATCGGTCCAGGGGACGCGGGTCGTCTCGAACCCGATCGCGGGCACCTGTAGTCGGGGCTCGAGTCCCGTCGAGGATCGCCGACTGGCAGGCGAGATGCTCGCAGACGGCAAGGAACGAGCCGAACACACGATGCTCGTCGATCTGGCTCGAAACGACGTTCGCCGCGTTTCCGAGCCGGGATCGGTCCGCGTCGAGGAGTTTATGAACGTCCTCAAGTACAGCCACGTCCAGCACATCGAGTCGACGGTGACGGGTACGCTCGCCGAGCACTCGGACGCCTTCGATGCGACCCGGGCGGCGTTCCCTGCAGGCACGCTCTCGGGTGCGCCGAAGATTCGAGCGATGGAGATCATCGACAATCTTGAGGCTAAACCGCGGGGTCTCTACGGCGGTGGTGTCGGCTACTACTCCTGGACCGGCGACGCCGACTTCGCGATCGTCATCCGGACGGCGACGGTCGAACACGAGGCCGACCGGGACCGGATCACCGTCCAGGCAGGGGCTGGTCTGGTCGCAGACAGCGATCCGACCGCCGAGTACGAGGAAACGGAACAGAAGATGGGCGGCGTACTCGCCGCACTCGAGGCGATCGAGGAGACAGAACGCGACGCCACCGACCTCTCGGACGACCAAGAGAGCGCCGAAACACCCGGGGTGAGCCGATGAGCGCAGTCAGAAACGACGCCGAGACCGAGGTGACTCCCATTCGGGTGCTGTTCGTCGACAACTACGACTCGTTTACCTACAACCTCGTCGAGTACGTCAGCCAGCAGGCAGGAACCGAGACCGAAGTGCTGAAAAATACGGCCTCCCTTGAGGACGTCCGCGCGGTCGACCCCGACGCGATTATCATCAGCCCCGGCCCGGGCCACCCGAAAAACGACCGGGACGTGGGCGTGACGATGGACGTCCTTCGGGACGTGAGTCCGAAGGTGCCGACCCTGGGCGTCTGCCTCGGCCTCGAGGCCGCCGTCTACGCCTACGGTGGCTCGATCGGTCGTGCGCCCGCACCGATCCACGGCAAGGCCTCAGCAGTCGACCACGATGGCGAGGGCGTCTTCCGTGGGCTCGAACAGGGGATCCGGGCTGGCAGATATCATTCCCTGATCGCAACCGACGTGCCAGACTGTCTCGAGGTGACCGCCACTGCAGATCACGACGAGGAGACGCTCGTGATGGGCGTTCGCCACCGCGAACACCCAATCGAGGCCGTGCAGTTCCATCCCGAAAGCGTGCTTACGGCTGTTGGCCACGACATCATCGAAAACTTCCTCGAGGACGTTCGATCAGAAGGGTAATCCAACGAAGCCGGCAGCATAGAGGCCAACGAGGATGATTGCAGCGACGATACCGACCCGGATCGCGAGTTTGATCGCAATTTTGATCGCGATAACTGCGACGGCAACGGCGGCAAGCACCGCCAGGACCAGCAGGGCCATCGAGAGTGGCTCGAGCATACTGGAGTGGCTATCCTGAACCGACGTAATCTTTCTGGATACTGTGATGGACACGTGATGTGATCGGTTCGAACAGCCAGTTTTGTTGCTCGAGGCCACGAAAACCACCAGACTGCGAGCGGATAGTTCTCGTTTCGTTCTACTTTCAGTCCGGTCTGAAAATGGTTAAGAGCGTCCGCCGCATACGTATGCTTGAACCCAAACGGGGCCGTTTCACCAGTCGCCGCTTGATCGAACCGAGAAACGATAGCAACTGCTATACAAGTGTAGTTGTCCTACTACAAGAAAAGCAGGACCACAACACCACGTTTTATGATGGATGCATGAATACCGAACCTTCGTCACGAATGATGAGAGCCTGGACCCGAATACACGATAGAATCGCTTGCCAGCGTCGGCGTACTCCCGAGGGGGCCCGCGCATGAGCCAGCCCGACCTCTCTGCGGAGGAGTTGACCCTGCCGATCAAGCGCACCGAGGGGGAGACACTCGAAGAGCGGATGACCGCCAACGCCTACCACAACGTCCTCCCTGCACGATATCTCCGCAAGGACGGGGACGGTGAGCTGATCGAATCCCAAGAGGACCTGTTCGAGCGCGTCGGAAAGAACGTTGCCCTGGCAGAAGCCGTCTACGAGGCCGAAAAACAGGATGTAGAAATTACGGTCACGCCCGACCAACTCAAACCCGACCACCCACGACGGGACGAACTCGCCGCCGAGGTCTTCGGGGCTGAGACGACCGCAAACGACGATGTAGAGACCGTCCTGACAGAACACAACGTCAACAAGTTCGCCTACGAGACGGTCGTTCCGGAGCTTCCCGAGGAGGTCAGAGCACACGTCGAGGACGTCGCCGAGACGTTTACTGAGGGGATGGAGACGCTTTCGTTCATGCCGAACTCGCCGACCCTGATGAACGCCGGCGACGAACTCCAGCAGCTGTCTGCCTGTTTCGTCATGAGTCCCGACGACGACCTCTCGGATATCCACGAAACCGCAAAGAAGGCCGCAGAGGTCTTCCAGTCCGGCGGGGGCGTCGGCTACGGCTTCTGGCAGCTCCGCCCGTTCGGTGACTCCGTCGGTTCAACTGGCGGCATCGCAAGCGGTCCGATCACGTTCATGCGAACGTACGACCAGCTCTGTGAGACCATCGCCCAGGGTGGCACCCGACGCGGCGCACAGATGGGGATCATGCGCGTCTCCCACCCTGACGTCATCGAGTTCATCCACGCGAAAAACAAAGACGTCTCGCTTGCACACACCCTCCGACTGAACGACCCCGACGACTACACCTACACCACCTTCGGCGAAGCCCTAGAGGAAGCCCGAGAACTCATCGACGAAGATGGTCGGGTCCCCAAACACCTCCGCAACGCCGTCGAAGGCCATCTCTCGAATTTCAACATCTCCGTCGGTGTCACCGACGCGTTCATGGACGCTCTCAAGGCGGGCGAGGAGTATACGTTTACGAATCCACGCACCGGCAAACCCCACGTCGCGACCGCCGAAACCAAAGAGATGTACGAACGCTATGACCTCGGCGAGTACGTCGAGGTCGGTGAGGAACTTTCCATCCCCGCCGAGATTATCTGGGAACGTATGGTCTCCGGCGCACACGAGAACGGCGAACCGGGGATCATCTATCTCGAGCGTGTCAACAACGAACACTCCTTCGACGTCGAGAAACACCCGGATCACCGCATTCTGGCGACTAACCCATGTGTGACTGGTGATACGCTCATCAGCACCGAACGCGGCCTCGTTGCCGCAGAAGAACTGTACGAACAGGGTGTTGCGACGGATGTCGTCGTCGATGGTCGTCTGAGTGAAGACGCAATCAAGGAAGCAAGCAGCGTCTACAAAACCGGCGAGAAAGACGTCCACAAACTAACCACCAAAGAAGGATACGAACTTCGGCTGACCGAAGACCATCGCGTCATGACCGACGACGGGTGGGTTGAGGCTGGTGACCTCGAGTCCGGCGATACGGTCCACATCCAGAATCGGAAAGGTGCGTTCGGCCAATACGGGTCGGCTGAGGAAGGTCGTGTCCTCGGCTGGCTCGTCGGTGACGGACATATCAAACACGGAGAAGAACGTGCCGTACTGAACTTCTATGACGAAGACTGTGAAATCTCCTCGGCGTTTGCAACCGACGTCAACGAGGTCGTCCGGGAGCCGGTTGGAAACGCAGACTATACTGTCGGCGTCAACCAGATCCAGCGCCCCAGTACGTACCGTGGTTCCGAGGCCCAGGAAGAACGAATCCGCTCGACCCGGCTGTACGAACTCGCCGAAGAGGTCGGACTCGCTGAAAACAAACATCAGGTTCCGGATGCCGTCTTCCGCGGTAGCGAGGAGATGGCGCGTGGGTTCCTCCAGGCCTTATTTACCGCAGACGGGAGCGTCCAGGGGAACGTCGAAAAGGGCATTTCCGTCCGGCTCTCGAGTTCGGAACTCGGGCTGGTAAAAGACGTACAGAAACTGCTGTTGAACTTTGGAGTTGCGAGCAAGCTCTATGAAAACCGTCGCGATGCAGGCACGAAACGACTCCCCGACGGAAACGGCGGAACAAAAGTCTACGAGACGAAAGCCCAACACGAACTTGCGGTGACGAGTGCACACATCGTCACGTTCGAGGAGGAAATTGGTTTCCTCTCGGAGCGCAAAAACGAGGAACTTGCGACCCGATTGGACCAGTACAGCCGTGGTCCGTATCTCAGTCGGTTCGAAGCGACCGTCGAATCCGTCGAACACGACGGACACGAGGCCGTCTATGACCTGACCGAACCCGATACGCACTCGTTCGTTGCAAACGGACTCGTCGTCCACAACTGCGGCGAACAACCGTTGGAGGAACACGAGGCCTGTAACCTCGGGCATATCAACCTCTCGACGCTGGCCGCCGACGATGCCCCCGACTGGCGGGTCTGGTCTGAAGAACACGCCGACGAATACGACTCCGAAGAAGCCGCAATGGCTGCCTTCTTAGACGAAGCCATCGACTTCGAGGAGTTCAACGAGCGCATCCAGTATGGGACGCGATTCCTCGAGAACGTCGTCACGATGAGCGATTTCCCGGTCGAAGAGATCGAACAGACGGTCCGGGACATGCGCAAGATCGGTCTGGGCATCATGGGGCTTGCTCAGCTGTATATCCAGCTTGGGATCCGGTATGGATCCGACCCAGGAAACGAAGTTGCCCGCCAGTTGATGACCCACATCAACCACGAGGCAAAGCATACGAGTCACGAACTTGCCACCGAGCGTGGCAACTTCAACGAGTGGGAGAAATCGAAATACGCCGACCCGACGGCCTACCGCGAGTGGTTCGAACACCAGACCGGCGAGGATGCCGACGACTGGGAAGATGGCTATCCGATCCGAAACCACAACGTGACCACCATCGCCCCGACCGGTACCACGAGCATGGTCGGCAACACCACCGGTGGCTGTGAGCCTATCTACAACGTCGCCTACTACAAGAACGTCACCGACGACGTCCAGGGCGATGAGATGTTAGTCGAGTTCGACGATTACTTCCTGCGTACCTTAGAGGCAAACGACATCGACGTCGACGCCGTCAAAGAAGAAGCCCAAGAACAGATGGCCACGAACCAGTTTGCGGGCGTCGAAGGGCTCTCGACGGTGCCCGACGCGATCGGCGAACTGTTCGTGATCACTGCCGACCTCTCGGCAAAAGACCACGCTGCGGTGCAGTGTGCCTGTCAGGAAGGCGTCGACTCGGCCATCTCGAAGACCGTCAACGCACCCAACGACTCCACGCTCGAGGACGCAAAAGAGGTCTTCGAGTGGGTGTATGAACACGGCGGCAAAGGTGTGACCTACTACCGCGACGGGACCCGCAGCAAGCAGGTACTGACGACGCGGGCGGACAACACCGACTTCGCCGACGAGACCGAAGCCGCTCAGACACTGCTCGAGCAGATCGACGACATCTTCGGCGGGCTCGAGGCCTTCCTCGAGAGCGAGGAAGTCGAAGATGTCGTCTCTACCGACCTCGATACTGGTGGCGACGAGCACGAACCAGTGACGGTCGACTTTACTGAAAAGCGCGAGCGACCGGACGCCTTACAGGGTGTCAGCCAACGTATCGACACCGGTTACGGCAAGATCTACGTCACCATCAACGAAGATCCCGAAACCGGTCAACCCTTCGAGCTGTTCGCAAACATCGGCCACTCCGGTGGCTTCACCAACTCCTTTACGGAGGCACTCGCAAAGGTCATCTCGACCTCACTGCGTTCGGGCGTCGATCCAGAGGAGATCGTCGACGAACTCTGTGGGACTCGCAGCCCGAAAGTGGCCTGGGACAAAGGCGAACAGATCCAGTCGATCCCCGACGCCATCGGTACCGCAATGCGTCGGTATCTCGAGAACGAAATCGACAAGCCATATCCGACTCAGCAGACCCTAGAGGAGTCCGCCGATGTGGGTATCGAGTACGAAGACCACCAGACCGACGGTGGTGCAGCGGCTGCCGAAAACGACGATGTGACCCAGAGCCTGATCGACGCCGGCGAATCGCCGGAATGTCCGTCCTGTGGTTCGCTCTCGCTGTATTACTCGGAGGGCTGTAAGACCTGCGAGTCCTGTGGCTGGTCTGAGTGTTAGATCGCTAACCGACTCATTTTTCCTGCCGAGACGGACAGCGTTTAGCCTCGCCGGTACGCAGTGGCAGGTATGACCACGGGCGCGGACTCGAGTCCAAACGCAGATCCCACACGGAACGAGGACGCCGGCAGCGGTGGCCCCCGCTGTCCGTTCTGTGAAGCACCAATGTACAAACGCCACTGCAAGTACGTCTGTCCACAACACGGCGTCGTGATCGACTGTAGCGACCCGTTTCGGTAGCGACCCCTCGAGTGGTTCCGGTACTATCAGTCAGGTCACTGCTCGAGTAGCTGCCCCGATGACTCGCTGGATTTCGTCTGTATCGTTCGATATACTGGCCCGGCAAGCAACAGGCCAGCAGCGAGCAGACAGACAACGGTCAGTGTCACACCGAGTTCACCGATGCCCTCCGTTGTGATCGTCGCAGCCGACGACCCGACGACGACTGCCGCGACCGTCCAGGGCAGTTCGCCAACGGCGGTCCCGACGAGGAGGTGTCGGAGCCGAACGTCGCTTGCAGCTGCCCCACAGGTCGAGATGTCGGAGGGGATCGGCGCGAGTCGGGCCGCGACGACACCCCGAACCGGGCCTGCCGTTTCGAAATACCGACTCGCAACGTCGCCTGCCCGCTCGAGGGCGCGGTCGAGTACTCCCGGATCAGTCCGTGGGTCCGGTAGTGGAGAATCGGCCGACGGCGATGTGGAGGTTGCCCACCGTGCCAACAAAAAGACTGGCGTTACGCTGAGGAGAACGCCAAGCAAAGCGATCGGAACGCCGAGTGTGATTCCGTAGCCATAGCCCACAACGACTGCAAGCGGCGTCGTCGGCCAGGCAAGAAGCGGACGAACCAGATAGAGGCCGACGACGACGAACCCGAACAGAATCGGATCGGCGGCGAGCGATTCGGCCACCGCGGCCGCCGTCGACGGTGAGATTACCAACCCGGCGATGACGACCGCGCCAGCGACGAGCACACCTGCGACCGCACGCGTCGACGACATCGATCGCAGTTTCTACTCGAGTGAGGTAGCTTTTGTGTCTCGGTCGGACAACAACGTTTATTCGACGCGCCACGACAGCACAATTCGATGGGCGACGACGATTCAAGGGTCGAGTCCGGTGACGACAGGATCACAAGCCGTGACGCCCGCCCTACCGACGACCGTATCCACCTCGGACTCGCGTTGCTCGAACGCCTCGAACACGAATCGCTCACACTTCCTGAGGTTATCGACCGGATCGAAACGGTGACTACAGACCCCATCGTCACTCGGACGATTCTTGACGAAGCCGAACTTCGAGGTATTATCGAACGCGAGGATGGCATTATCCGTCCACAGAGCCGCCAGTATGTCAGTTTCGACCGGGACGTATTCACCAAAACCGGCGAGTTTACCTGCAGACGCTGTGGCTCGCCGCTTTCGACTGGATACTTTATTGACCTCGAGGGCGGAGAACTCGGCCCGTTTGGCTCGTCGTGTATCCGAAAGGTAACCGGCCGTGAGGGCTAACGACCGCGTCTGAGTTCCTCGATGAGCTGGTCGATCGTCTCCTGTTGGGCTTCGATCAGCGTCGATTGCCGTTCGACTGCCGCTTCGAGGCCCTCGAGTCGCTCGAGCAGTTCCGGATCGGCAGCGGACTCCCTCGAGTCGCTTTCCCCGTGTGCTTGCTCGAAGACGTCGCCTGTTTCGACGGGTTCGGCACTGTCTGTCGACTGGGTGTCGGCTTCGAGCGACCCAACGGAATGGCCGCTGGTAGAGGCGAGGGGGTCGTCCGTCTCCGCCTGCTGGCCGCCGTTTTCGGTGTCCGAGACGATGGGATCGTCGGGGTCTGCTCCCTCCAGAATCGTCGAGGTATCCGGTTCGGGTGGGTTGGCAGCGAGTGGCTCGACGCCATCGCCGAAGTCCATCGTGTTGGTCTCGTCGTCTTCGGGTTCGTCCTCGACCAGGGCATTGAGTTCCTCGAGCGAGCCAACCTCGTGGTACTCGAACAGTGTGCGTTTGAGCCGCTCCCGAAGGTCGTCGGCCCGGTCGTTCGGTGCCTTGATACGCTCTGGTCGGCCGTCGACCTCGAGGACGATCTGGGTAGCAACACTGCCGTCTTCGAAGGAGAGATTCGTTACGTCACTGAAGTGGTACTCCTCGTACTCCTCGTCCCAGACGGCGTTGCCGATGTGTTTGACCAGTCGTTCGCTGGTCACGATCAGCGTGAGTTCGCTAAAGCGGTAGGTCTGGACAACGGTCTCACCGGGATCGGTGATTTCGTTCCCAGTAAGCACACCCGCGAGTACGGGATGGAGTGCAACGTCGGTCTTGCTCGCAGGGATGGTGAACTCTTTGGTCCCCTCGAGTGGGTACTCGAGGGAGAATTTGGTTTTGCGCCTGCCTTCAGAGAGGGTGAGACGGTCTGCGGTGTGTGGGAATTCGTCGACGGATTCGTCGCTCAACAGCCCCTCAGATCGGTACACGAGTGTTCGTGTCGGAGTTATGAAAAGGACGTCCTCGCCGCCAAGAGAGACGTTAGCTGCGATCTCCTCGCCGTCGAGAGTAGACTGGACGATACCGGGAACGCTCATGTCGCGGTAGTTCGTAAGGCCATGTGATAAATCCGTGGGTCCCCGTTGCACGGCGATGTCGAATGGGAAGGTTAAAGAAACGGACGCTACTACCACAAACTGAGCCCGGGTGGCTTAGCTGGACATAGCGCCGCACTCATAGGGTTCAGAGATTCGGTGCGGTTTCGCCTTGGAAGCCTCCGTGTCCCCACGAGGACTCTGCCGAGCCTCGAACCTGGGACATGCGGAGATCGAGGGTTCGGAGCCCTCCCCGGGCACTTATCAAATTGTTATTATGCCTTAACGACTACCCAGTGTAGCGTTTACACCGGATACTGTCGCTTTTCGGTCGTCAGGCAACTCGCGATCGTTTTGTCTCCTCCGACACCGGTGGTCACCTGGCGGAGGTGGGAACGGTGACCGCTCGAGCGCGTCACGACCGGCCTGCTCGGCGACTGGTCGATCCCGTGGAGATGAAAGCCGAGTGCCCGAACCGGTCCTGTAGGCGCTCGATCCGGATCGTCTTCGTTCCCGGTGCTCGGCGATACTTCTGTCCGTACTGCGACACTCGTCTTCGCAGTGACCTCGTCGACGGAGGTGCGCCGTGAACCACGTGGCGACGGTCCCGCACGAGTGCGCCGCCTTAGAGCGGGGACATGACCAAGGACCGGCTGGTTTGTTGGAACAGCAGCTATCCCGGTATGAGCGTGGTCAGACTCGACGCAATTTCGGCGTGATCACCGTCTCAGTTTATTGTTAAGCTAGAACGGATGACCGGCACACAATTACAAACCGCCACGTGGTTGAACCGCCACGGGCAGTCGTTGTATCGACATGCAACCAGTCCGGTCACGTTTACGGAGACACGACACATGGATATCGGCGTTCACACCCCACCGTTGTACGATCGATCGTTCGAAAAAGCACTCGCGTTTCTTACAGACCGTGGCGTCAACGCGGTCGAACCGGGCGTCGGCGGCTATCCCGGCGACACCCACATAGAGCGCGCAGTGTATCTCGATGACGAGGATAGACAGGCCGAGCTACGAGCGGTCCTGGATGAACACGAGATGCGAATTAGCGCGCTTGCGACTCACAACAATCCGGTCCATCCCGACGACCAAACAGCCGAGACGGCAGATACCGAACTTCGGGAGGCCGTTCGGTTGGCCGGCCAACTCGAGGTTGGGACCGTCACCTGTTTTTCGGGACTCCCGGGAGGGGCACCTGAAGACACCACTCCGAACTGGATTACGGCACCCTGGCCACCCGAACACGCCGAGGCCCTAGCCTACCAGTGGGAGAAGACGATCAGCTACTGGGAGGATCTGGCCGCCCACGCTGCAGACCACGGCGTCGACCTTGCGATCGAGATGCACCCAAACATGCTGGTGTATGAACCGACCGGCCTGTTGCGACTCCGGGAGGCGACGAACGAGCGTGTCGGCGCAAACTTCGATCCCTCGCATCTGTACTGGCAAGGCATCTCGGTTACTGACGCGATTCGCAAACTCGGCGATTCCATCCATCACGTCCACGCGAAAGATACCCGAATCTACGAGCAGCAGGCCCGAATCAAAGGCGTCTTAGACACCACGGCCTACGACGACGAACCGAACCGATCGTGGCTGTTCAGATCGGTCGGTTACGGCCACGGCGAGTTACACTGGAAAGATATCGTCTCGACGTTGCGGCTGGTCGGCTACGACGACGTCCTGAGTATCGAACACGAGGACTCGCTGACCAGTTCGATCGAAGGCCTAGAGAAGGCAATCGACTGTCTTCAGCGTGCAGTCTTCGAAGAAACGCCCGGTGGCGCTTACTGGGCGGAGTAACAAATCCCGGCGCACAAACGGTCTCGTACTATCGAACGGACCTGTGTGGTCTCCGGGGCGGCGATTCACGACGGACGTCCGGCAGTATCAGCCACGAAACAGCCGAACGATTTCGGTTTCGACACCCGATTCGGTCGCCACGACGTACGATCGACCCGCCTCGAGGGTAATTTCTGTTATCATACCCAACCACGCCGTCTGCGGTTCCACGGCGGCTTCCAACCCAACATTAACGATGGGAGTCGTGGTTGTGCGAATATGACACTCGAGGTTGGCGTACTCGGCTATCGGTTCATGGGGACCGCACACGCAAACGCACTGGCCCGACTGCCGATGTTCTTTCCTGACGCCCCGGCGGTCGAACGGTCGGTGTTAGTCGGCCGGGACGAGTCGGCCCTCGAAACGGCAGCCGACAGACTCGGCTTCGAGTCGGTCGCAACCGACTGGGCGGACGTCGTCGACGACGTCGACGTGTTTTATAATCTCGGTCCGAACCACGTCCACGCAGACCCCTCGATTGGAGCACTCGAGGCCGGTACACCCGTCTTCTGTGAGAAACCATTAGCCCCGACGCTCGAGGACGCAACCGAGATGGCAGATGCCGCCCGCGAGGCAGGAGTTCCCAACGGCTGTGCGTTTAATTATCGGTTCGTGCCAGCGATCCAGTATGCAAAACGGCTGCTCGAGGCGGGCGAGATAGGCGAGATCCACCACGTCCGCGGACGATACCTCCAGGATTGGTTGGTCGACCCCGAGGCCCCGTGGTCCTGGCGCAACGACGCGGAGCTGGCCGGCTCGGGCGCACTCGGTGATCTCGGCGCACACACCGTCGACTTGCTTCGCTTTCTCGTCGGGAGCGACGACCTCGCAGGCGATATCGAACGCGTGAGTGGTCACCTCCAGACGTTCGTCGACGAACGTCCCACAGCGGACGGACACCGGCCAGTCACCGTCGACGACGCCTACTCCGCACAACTCGCGTTCGAAAACGGCGCGATGGGGACCGTCGAAGCCTCTCGGTTCGCGACGGGTCACAAAAACGATCATACCATCGAAATCCACGGTTCAAACGGGAGTCTTCGCTTCTCACTCGAGCGGTTGAACGAACTCGAGGTACTCGGAGATAGAGGATACGAGACGGTGCTCGTTACCGATGCCGACGATCCTTACATCGATCACTGGTGGCCGCCAGGTCACGTTATCGGCTGGGAGCACACCTTCGTCCACGAAAACTACGAATTTCTCTCTGCTGTCGCTGACGGCGGTACGTTCACCCCCAGTTTCGACGATGGCCTCGCTGTACAGCACATGTTAACGGCGATCGAAGAAAGCGACGATCGTGGCGAGTGGATCACCCTCGATTAACCGGCGGCATGCCAGATGATGGGCCGCCTTGATCAGCACTCGAGACGAAGTTCGATCACTGCTCTGTCAGTTCGGCCGTAACGTCCCCATCACCCGAGACGGTGACCCGACACCCTTCGTAGAAAAACGAGACGGTGACGGCCCGGCCTCGAGGGCGTTCGACGAGGCTGCTCAACGCTTCCGGGTCGACGGAGGCGAACAACGGCGGCATGGCGGTAACCTCGCTTCCGGTAACGGTGGCGACGGCCTCGACGACCGCGACGACGACCGAGTCGGTCCCTCCGTCGAACGTCGTTTGTGCCGTTTCCGTGAGCGGATCGTACGTCGTGTCCGCGGCCGTTTCGAACTGTACGTCCGATTCTGCCGAGTCAGTAACCATATCCGGGGTATGTGAGTGAGCGTTCTAAGCGGCGGTGCTGACCTGTCAGTGTTCGTCCGCACCGGACTTTTCGAAGAGGTGACGAAAGACGGTCTGTTGGGCTTTCCGGAGATGCTGATTGAACGTCTGGCGCGTGACATCGAAGCGCTCTGCGAGTTCGTCACCGGTACTTGCACGTGGTGTCTCGAAGTATCCACCGTAGTACGCAGCCTCGAGTGCGGCGAACTGTCGGTCGGTCAGTGCATCTGAGACGATATCGTACAGCAAGTGCGGCGAGTAAGCGAGTTGCTCAGAACAGAGGCTAGTCCCAGAATGAAACTGTGCGATCCCCTGTGTGGCTATTTGCGGGTCGACATCACCGGGTAACTCTCCAAGAAACCGAACCTCGTCGTTCGTGACGACGATCGCGCGAGGACAGCCGCCGAGGGCCGCAAACACCTCCGAGACCGTCCCGGGATTATCGCCGTCGGAGGCTGTCGGGGATTGGCCTTTGGCCTCGATCCGCGTGATTCCGTCGATCGTACTCAGCAACCGTACGTCGACGATGTGTGGAACTTCCTCAACCGCGGCGACAAACGCTGCTGCAGGGAGGTCGTCGGTTCGCATATACTGCACGGTCGTTCCGTCCGACACTGAGACGACCGACTCGATTTCGATCCGAATCTCACCCGTTTCGGTGTGAAGCGACGACGGAACCGCAGATTCGTCGGTTCGAAACTCGACCAGTCGTACCTGATCGCTCGTCAGCCGTTTCGTTCGACGCTTGAGATCAGTTATATCCTCGAAACAGACGACTACGTATTCGATCTCACCATCCTTACCAGAGACTGGCGAGACGTTTCCTGAGAACCACCTGTCAGCGCCAGAGCTATTCTCGAGTCGGTGTTTGTATCCATACACCGGCTTACCGGTCTCGAAGACACGGTTTACCGGGTGTGCCTCGGCTGGAACTGGCGTCCCATCCTCATAATAGATATCCATCTCCGGTGGGATGAAATAGTTGCCACAGAGTTCGTCGGCTGGCGCGTCGTGGATTTCGGTCGCCCGTTCGTTCACGTAGACGATGGTCCTCGTCTGATCGATAACGGCGGTGCCGATCGGGCTCAGATCGAAAAAACGACAGAGATCCTCCGCCGGAAGTTCGGGCGTGGCTGTCTCGAGGTGGCCCGACGCGGCTGGTTCCAGTGGTGTTCTGTCGGTCATAGCCGGGCAGGGAGTCGGCAGGGAGCAACGCCTGGCTGACGCTGAGGAGGAACCTGTACACGCTGTCGGCCGTCATCGTTTCGACAGTCCGCTGGACTATCGAGACCACCGAAAATCAGTTGCGCCTCGAATCGATTCTCCATACGTCTAGTTGGGACCCAAGCCGTAAACGTTTTTTACCTAAAATCAGGCGCTAAGGCCCCGTCCTCAAGGAGCAACGCAGGGAGCGAAGCGACCGAGTAGCGTTAACGAGAGCTTCGCTCTCGTTCGCACATCAGAAATCTCCGATTTCTGAGGACGCAGTAGGGCGGGGATACAGCGCCGTCATCGTCTCACATACACCCTGCAACGACCGACCCACAGGCCCACCGACACGTTTATTAGTCCGGATAATGTATCTACATTGTACATGGAACAGTTCACAATCAACGGCCACGAAGTCGTGGACGGCGACGTGAAAGCTACCGGCAACGGCGCTCACGTCTACGTCCCGAAACGCTGGCGTGGCGCGGATGTGAAAGTCGTCCGTACTTCTGATCCCGACGACGAATAGATGAACTACAACTACAGGTATCGGCTAAACCCGTCTGACGACCTCCGCGAGCAATTAGCGTGGACTGTCGATACCTGTAGGCAGGCCTACAATCATTTCCTCCACCGTCTTAACCACCACGACGATACGTCATCGTACTCCGAGCAGAAGCGTCTGCCGGACCTGAAAGATCGGTGGACTGACCTGCGAGACGTTCACTCGAAGGTGTTGCAGAAAGCCGTCCAGCGGTTGTATGACAACCTCTCGACGCTCAACGGCCGGAAGCAGAACGGCTACAGCGTCGGGGAGTTGAAGTGGAAAGCACCGGGCGAGTACCAATCGTTCACCTACAGTCAGTCCGGCTTCAAACTCAAAAACACGAGTGGTCGGACCCGATTGTGGCTCTCGAAGATTGGTGACATTCCCATCGCTTTCCACCGCGACCTGCCCGACGACGCCACCATCAAGACCGTCACGGTCAAACGCGAACCCACCGGCAAGTGGTACGCCATCCTTGGCGTCGAAACTCCCGACGACCCGCCCGAGAAGCCCGACGAGGTGACTGACGCTGTTGGTATCGACGTGGGTATCCTAAAATACGTCCACGACAGCGACGGGACTGCCGTCGAGTCGCCTGATCTTTCCGACGAACGCGATCGGTTAGACCGCGCTCAACGTAACCTCTCGCGGAAGGAACACGGCTCGAACAATTGGGAGGAACAGCGCAAGACGGTCGCTCGACGCCACGCTGACCTGAAGCGCAAGCGTCGGGACTTCTTGCACAAACTCTCGGCGTACTACGCCCGTGAGTACGACCTTGTAGCGGTCGAGGACTTGGACGCGAAGGGATTAGTCGAACTGCCCGGCAACTCTCGGAATCGGGCCGGAGCCTCGTGGGGGACGTTCCTGCGGATGCTCGAATACAAGTGCGAACGGGAAGGGACGCACTTCGTCGCCGTGGACCCCCGAGGCACGACCAAAGAGTGCGCGTCATGTGGCGTCGAGACGGACAAGCCGTTGTGGGTACGCGAGCATTCGTGTCCGTCGTGTGGGTTCAAGGCGGACAGAGACGCGAATGCGTCGTGGAACATCCTTTCTCGCGGTCTCGAACAAGTAGGGACGGGCTGTCCCGAATCAACGCCTGTGGAGACTGCGCTCCCTACGGACACCGATTCGGTGTCTGCAAAGTGCGTCGTTGAAGCAGGAAGCCCCACCCTCAAGGAGCGAACCGCGTCAGCGGTGAGCGAGTAGGGTGGGGAGGAAGTCAC
>LKMM01000027.1 GCA_001563885.1 Natrialbaceae archaeon B1-Br10_E2g27 | reverse complement strand
GAGGAGCCATCCCCGATCGTCGAGACGGACAGCGACGACAGTTCACCGTTCGGCGGCGCAATCGCCGATGAGTCAGTCCTTTCCGATTTCGTCGACGACGTCGGAACTGGTGGGAACGCCGACGGGTCGGTGGCGACGCTCGGTGCGGGCCAGGAGGTGGCCGGCCGAGGTGCCGGCGTCTTCGACCAGGACGAGACACTCGTCGCCTCAGCCCACGACGGCGACGAGACGGTCCAGATGCTCGAGTTCTATCTGAACGATAATCGGTACGCAATAGAGATCGAGCGAATCAGTGCGATCGTCGAGATGAAACGGATTACACGATTCCCTCGTGGGCCGGAGCCGATCGACGGCGTGACTGACCTTCGCGGCGAGATTACGGCCGTTCTCGATCCGACCGCCTTGCTCGATGTCGAACGCAACGAACTCACTGACGATCAGTACATCGTAGTCTTAGAACGTGACGACGACAAGCAGAAACTCGGCATTCGTGTCACCGACGTTCTGCAGGCGGTGACCTATCGGCAGTCACAGATCGACGAGACCGGCAGCGTGATGGATTCGGCCGAACACCAACACGAGTTCATAAACGGCATCATCAAGAAAACGACCGACGACCGGACCTCGCTGGTCACGTGGCTCGACATCGACGAAATCATCGAGAACACCAACTGAGTCGGTCACTGACAGACTACAATGGCAACTACCAAATCGACGACGAAATCCAGTACGCACGTCCTGGAGTTCGATCTCGGCGACAATCGCTACTGTGTGGATATTGGCTACGTCGCAGAGATCGTCAACACGGACAAACTAACGCCGATTCCGAACACCCCAGAACATATCGAAGGGGTGATGGATTTACGCGGCGAGACAACCAAAATCGTCAATCTTCGGAAGACCTTCGGCGAAGCCGACAGCGACGACCTCGGTGATCGAATCATCGTGTTCAAACGCCGACGCGGCTCGAACGAACGGATCGGCTGGCTCGCCGACGAGGTCCATCAGGTCAGAGAAATCCAGACAGAGCGGGTTGATACGGCCGTCGAAGGCTCTGAAATCGCCGGTATCGTCCGTCACGAAGACGACTTCGTTCTCTGGATCGACCCCACGGCCGTCCAGGTCTGAAACTCTGGCCCCCAGACGGATAAAGAGATATATATGTCCACTGCAGAGTACGGTATAACTCACACAACAGTAGCGTGTCACCCCATTCCCCCTACAGACGAGCATGACTGAAGATATCGTCGCGGATTTCACTGGCCGATTCTTTATCAACGCCGGCGACGACAGTACGCCGACCAGCGGCCGGATCATCATGACGAAACGTCGGTTAGTGCTTGCCACCACCGATGACAAGACCACGATTGCCCTCTCGCGTGTCATCGACGTCAACGTCGGCAGCGTGCCCAACCACGTCAAGAACTTCTTCGACGATAGCGCCACCATCGGCTACGAAGGAGCCGACGGCAGTATCCAGAGTGTCGTCATCGAAAGCGAAGGCGAAACCCTCGAGACGTTCGTCGCAATCTTGTTTCGGTGTCTGCTCAACGGCCGGACGGTCGCGGTGAAACATCCCGCACGCGTCGGTGGACGGGTGAAGGATACGCCCGTCACCACGGGCAAATTGCGGATCAAAAAGCGTTCGATCGAGATCAAGACCAACCGCGAGGTGATCAGTCTCGGTATCGAGACCATCATGAACATCACTCGATCGAACAAACTCGGCGACCGGGCCGAACGGGTCACACTCGTCGTCAAATCCATCGACGACGACGGCCTATCGATGACGTCGCTAATCTCGCCATCGAAAGGCCAGTACGTCAACTTACTCGCCAGATTTCTCAGACTCGAGTTCGACGAGATTCGTGAGGAGATCGAAGAGATCGACCTCTCGGATCCCGAAAAGCGGGTACTCGTCAGCGTTCACGCGACCCACGGAGATATCGACTTTACGAACATGCTCGATGGTAACCCCGCCTACGTGACCAACGTGTTGAACTCGGTCAAAAACAAAGACCTGATCGTCGAAAACGGCGACCGCCTCTCGTTGACGCCGAAAGGCCGGGTCATCGTCAGCCAACGTATCGAAGACGTCAACGCGTGAGCTGCCGGGACCGTTGAAACCGATCCTCGTCGATGACGGCGAAATCACGGCGTCGATGCCCACCGAATTGTTGTCAGGATGTTCTATTCTGTAAATTGACACCAGTCTCTCACCGCTGACGGGACGGCCAGTAGGCATATCGGCTGTCATACGTTTGGTCAACATCATTAAGTCATCCCGGTGTATTCTCCCGCCTATGGACGTGTTGATCACAGACGATTCTGGGTTCATGCGCGATCTTCTGCGTGAAATTCTCGAGGAAGATCACAACATCGTCGGCGAAGCTGAAAACGGCGTCGAAGCTGTTGAACTCTATCAGGAACAACAACCCGATATCGTCTTTATGGACATCGTGATGCCGATCAAAGACGGCATCGAGGCGACCGACGAAATCACCGATATGGATCCCAATGCGACGGTCGTTATGTGTACCAGTGTCGAGCAAGCAGAACAGATGAAAGACTCGATCAAAGCCGGGGCGGAAGGCTACATTACGAAACCGTTCCAAAAAGAGAGCGTGCTCGAAGAGATAAACAGCATCGCGGCCAAGTAACGTTTCTATGGAAATCGACATTCGCGAGCTCGAAACCTATCAACAACTCGCTCACGACGGTGCACGGTCGGCCGCCCAATCACTCTCACAACTGACCGGCATCGAGACGCGCGTACAGGTAACCGACGTCTCGTTGATGTCGCCGTCGAGTCTGGAATATGAGTTCATCGGAGACGACTTCGCTGGCGTCAACATCGATCTGAGCGGCGAAATCGCCGGCGAGGTCGTCCTCGCGTTCGACGACACAGCTCGACGAGCAATTACGGACACGCTGGTTCCGGCCGACGACCCCGAGAAGAAAAAAAGCTCGATCAAAGAGGTCGGCAACATCATGACCTCCGGCTTCGTCGACGGCTGGGCGAACTACCTCGAGGCAAAGATCAAGAGTTCGCCACCGCGGTATATCCAGGGGTCCGGCAAGGACATCCTGCCCAAATCGGCGACTGATAGCGACACCCACCTCTTTGTCTTCCGCAGCCGTGTCGAAGCCTCGAAAGGCGCAGAACCGATCGATTTCCGTATCCTGCTCGTTCCCGACTCCACCTCGATCAAACGCTCACTCGAGCCAAAAACTGACAACATCGTCTCACTCGAGAAACTCGAGGTGTTCAACGATATGACCAAAGAGGGAGCCGAAAAATCGGCGGCGAACATCTCTTCGATGACGGGAATCGAGACGACCGTCAACATCAGCCGACTGAGTTTGATGCCGATCAAGGACATCCCAAAGGAAGTCGGCAGCAAACGCTATGTTGGCACCGTCATGGAGTTTCGCGGAAAGATCGGTGGGTATCTGGTTATCCTGTTCGACCAACCCTCGGGTCGGGCGGTCGTCGACGCACTCGTTCCGATGGAAACCGACAAAGACTGGGGCGAAACCGAACAGGGTGCCTTGCGCGAACTCGGCAACATCATGACCTCCGGATTCGTCGACGGCTGGGCGAACGTCTTAAACGGCGAGATCAAACACTCACCGCCGAAATTCGTCGCCGACACCGGTGAGTCGATTCTCCGACCGATTACGTCGAAACTCGCACAGACCGACGATCATGCGTTCATGCTCGACTCGAACATTCAGACCGACGGCAACCAGGTCTTTACCTGCCAGATGCTTGCACTCCCCCGTCGGGCCGAACTCGAGGACGCACTCGATGAACTGCTCCTCGAGAACGTCGGAAACAGCCAGGTCAACCCCGAAGACCTGTTTTAGTGTCGAAACAACACCATATCATCCGTCCGACGGACGAGACAGAAGGGGACACCGTCGTTTTCCGGAAAACTGAACGCCTGTCGCTCGATAATCAACAGCCGATTGAACTCCTTTGAACACGCAGGGCAGGTAAGACCGTCGCGGTTTTCGAATACGGCCGTCTCACCCGAATCGGAAATCTGTTTGACCTGATGGCGGTGATCGTGGATATCGAACTCGGGATCCATATCCACCACTTCGAGCGAAGATATCTGAACGTTGTGGCGAAACTCAGGCGAGCTGGTAGATTCGGTGTCGGCTGTCGACTGCCTCGAACGTCGATTTGAGTTCCGGTGGGATCGTCTCGCTTTTGCCAATAACGAGATACCCACCCTCACGAAGCGACTTCGAAATCGTCTCGAGCATCGCCCGTTTGTACTCGGCGTCGATATAGATGAACAGATTCCGGCAGGTAACGAGATCGAAGCCGGATTTCGGCCGCCCGTTTATTAGGTCGTGGCGCTCGAAGGTCACCAGTTTCTTTACCTTCTCGCTGATCTGGAACGTCCCTTCCTCAGGGTCGTACGCAGCATACCGGTCGTAACTGTCGAGAAACTCGAGTTCAGCGGCGATATCGGTCGTCCGGGACTCCTTGTAGACCCCCTCTCGAGCGGTCCGGAGCGCCGGCCGACTGATGTCGGTCGCGACGATGTCGACGCCTCGTTCGTCGATCCGTCGGTCGTCGTGGACGAGCATCGACAGCGAGTATGGCTCTCTGCCGTCGGCGCAGGCGGCCGACCAGATTTTGACGCGTCTTCGTTCGGAGGAAAGATCCGCGAGAACGTCTGCAATGCCATCCCAGACATCCGGGTTTCGGAAAAATCCCGTGACGTTGATGCTCATCGACTCGAGCAGTTCCCGCTGTTCGTCCTCGTCCGATCGTAGTAAGTCGAAGTACTCGTCGTACTCTTCACAGCCACTCCGGCGCATTCTGGCAGTGATCCGCCGGTCGAGATAACTGTTGTTATAATGACTTGTCGCAAAGTCAAGATCCCGCTCGATATACTCAAGAAGGTCCCCAAAGGTATCGTCTGTCACCACGTGAAACTCACTCGATCCGATACAGGAGTGTAACGGTCATAAGTGTACTGACCACGACGACAGTATCCGGCGGCTCGATCCGTCTCGCGGCTGATCTACCTACTGACCGGTTGCTGTACCTTCGCTTCGATTAGTCGACGAATACCGGACCAAATCGGCTGTCTAGATTAGAATGGGAACAACGAGTCGGCCTCGAGGTCACGCTCTAGCAGTTCGATCTCGTGGCCATCCTGATCTTTCGTAAATGCATACATGTTGTCGTTGCTCTCGGGGTCGCGGTAGTCGTCGGCTTCGCGTTCGATCAGGGTATCCCAGTCGTCTTCGAGATCATCGACGCGGACACAGAGATGGCCCCAGGCGTCGCCCATCTCGTAGGTGCGCCCGTCGTAGTTGTAGGTGAGTTCGACGGCCATCGCCTCGGGAGCGGCGTCTTTTGGCTCGACGAAGTAGTTTGCAAAGGTATCGGACTCCCAGCGTTTGGTCTCGGTGTACTCGAACTTGCGGGTCCAAAAGCCAAGGGCCTCGTCTGCGTCCTCGACGCGGATCATCGTGTGATCGATACTCCAAACTGCGCCCTGATCGCGCTGGACGATTTCGACCTCGTGGCCGTCTGGGTCTTTGACGAACGCATAGCGGCCGCCACAGGATTCGGGGTCACGGTAGTCCTCGACGCCCTGATCCATCAACTGCTGGTAGTATTCCTCGAGTTCGCCCTCCGGAACCCGAACCGCAATATGGCCCCATGCGTCGCCCATCTCGAGGTCGTCGGTTCCCTCGTTGTGGGTCAACTCGAGGAAGGCACTTTCCTCGTGCATCTCTTCGGGACCCAGATAGACGATGGTGAAGCCATCGCCCTCATACCGGTCTTTTTGTTCGTACTCGAGGTGGGTCTGGTACCACTCGAGGGATGCTTCGAGGTCGGTGACGCGGATCATCGTGTGGTCGACGGTGCCGTCCATATGCGTCTGCACACCCGGTACGGGCAAAAACGTGGCGGACCGGCTGTAGGCAAAAACGTAGCGAAGATGGTTCAAAGCGACGCGTGTGCCAGTCAACGGTATCGGATCGATCGGACGGAAAGCTCTATCGACGAAGAATCAGTTTGAGCACGTCCTCATCCTCGAGAACGTGATCCGTGCCGACCTGTTGTTCGTCGTGAGTAGCACTCGGGCCGCTGACCCGTGCAAACCGGAAGCGTTCTTCCATCTCGCCGCCGAGTTTCTCGATTGCCTCGCCGACTGTCGTCCCCTGTTCGATGACCAGTGGCTCCTCCCAGTCGATACCACGTCCGGGTTTGTTCATATAGACCCGGATCAACCCGAGGTTCTCCCAGATACGGTCTTTGAGCGCCTCGAGGCCTTTCTCGGCTTCGGCGCTGATGAACGTTACCTCCTCTGGGTCGAGATCGCGTTCGCGCAGTTGCTCGTCGACGGTCTCTTTGTAGCTTGGCTCGATCAGATCGACTTTGTTGACACAGGTAATCGAGGGGATATACTCCCGATTTTCCATGAGGCCGTCTATCAGCCGGTCGATGGTGACGTTCTCCTGGAGATTCAAGTCGGCGTTGACATAGCCCTGATCACGCAGCACGTCTTTGATCGTTCCCTCGTCTAGGTCCTGGTCGGTACTCGAGGTGATCTTGATACCGTCTTTGATTTTCGGGCGAATCGTCACCCGCGGGGGCGTTTTGTCGACGCGGATGTTGATGTCGTATAACTCCTCTTGGAGGCGGTCGTACTGATCGATTTCGAACACCGAGAGGACAAAAACGATCAGGTCGGCATTGCGGACGACCGCAAGCACCTGCTGGCCGTCACCGCGGCCCGTCGCTGCGCCTTCGATCAGGCCGGGGACGTCTAACATCTGGATGTTTGCCCCGCGGTGTTTGAGCATTCCCGGGTTCACGTCTAAGGTCGTAAACTCATACGAGCCAGTCTCGCTTTCGGCGTTAGTCATGGCGTTGAGCAACGAGGATTTACCGACACTCGGAAACCCAACCAGCGCAACCGTCGCATCGCCGTGTTTCTCGACGGAGTAGCCGGTGCCACCACCCGCCGAACTCTGATTTTCGAGTTTCTCTTTTTTCTCGGCGAGTTTCGATTTCAACCGGCCGATATGGGCCTCGGTGGACTTGTTGTAGGGCGTGCTGGCGATCTCCTCTTCGATCTCTCTGATCTCCTCCTCGAGCCCCATTTGTCTCTAGCCTACCGGCCGGACCGAAAAACCCTTTCGAGACTGCGCGGCCGAATCGTCCATCGTCCACTACTCACTCGGCCTCGAGGAGGTACGTTCACAGGGCCATGACAGACAGTGCTAAAACGAAGTGATCGTCCTCGACGGCGTAGAGTGTTTTCGGTGTACAAACGGTTCGGACCTAGTACTCCGCCAAGCGTCGACTGATGCGTCGAACCGATACCCGCCGACTGGTTCGACCCATCAGTTCAGGCTTGCCAAAGCACTAGAGTTCGTTGCCTATGGGATGGCGCTCTCGTCGCTATTCGACGGTTGGCAACGACCATATTCTGACCCAGAAATTCGGTTTGAATATTTATATGATGGGGGTGTGAACAACGGCTGTATGCCTTTCAATACGGGAACGACGGTGTCCATCGGTGGGACCCGATCGGTCGCCGCTACGCTTGCACTGCTGGTGGCGCTTTCGATGGTCGCAGTCGGTGCCACTGTGGGTGTCACAGCAGACGAGACGGACGATTTCGAAATCGAAGTAGACGAGGATAGCCCAATCGAGACTAACGACCCTGAGACGATCGAGACTGACGACCCTGAGGCGCTCGAGGCGACCGGAGGAACGTTTTCGAGTGCGGATGAACTCCACTATCAGGATGACGGAAGCGGTGTGCTCGTCTATACGGACGACGACGAGGATGTCGACGAGTATCGACTCGGCGCTGACGTCAGCGAGGCGATGGCACACGTGTTGATCGCCGGTGACCACGACGCCGACGAAGATGTCGAGGGCTCGTTCAGCGCCGTTCTCGAAGACGATCTGTTTACGGCCGATGGCATGCTCACGATGGAGCAGCCACCTGAACTCGAGGAGTTAGACGTCGAGATGACGGCCGAACAGACCGCCGAAACGAACGAGTTCGATGCGGATATCTACGCGTTGATTGGCGGTGGCGAAGACGAGACACAGCAACTCTCGACGGCTCCACAGGCCCAGCAGGCCCAGTTGTTCGACTCCGCCGAAACCAGCGGTGAGGTCGACGTGACCGCTGAGACGTTCGCAACCAGTGGCGATGCCTCGGTCGAACTCGGTGCCTTCCTCGCCGAAGAGGGCGAAGACGAACGGTTTGCGTTCGAACTCTCCGAACTCGAGGACGGCTACGAGATTTCGGTTAGCGAGCGCGAGACTATTCAGGACTTCGGTGGCTTCGATGACGGTGGCTTCGACGACGGTATCGAAGACGACGGGATGGAAAACGACCCGTTCGGCGACCAGGCTGACCCCGAAGACGAGTGGGGCACGGAAGCCAACGCACAAGAAACGCTCGAAGACGAGTACGGCGACATCGTCGACGACATCGGCGGTGAGGTGACAATCGAGATCGACCACCACGAGTTCGAGGAATTAGAGGAGTCGACCTATTGGAAGGAACTCGACTACACGATCACCTACGAGGGCATCGACGAGGGCCTCGAGGATGCAATCGCTGAGGAACTCGTCGACGACCCAGATGCCGAGTTCACTCAGGAGGAAGCCGAGGCAATCGCCTCCCAGGTGACCGAACTCGAGATCGAAACTGTCGAGTTCGAACTGGAATCGGGTGACGGTGCGTTCGAGGCGACCTGGAACGTCGAAATCAACGAGTATGCCGCCTTGCTCGAGGCCTTTGTCGAGGTGAGTGAGGCGGCGTTCGAGGATGAGGAGTTCTTCGATGATGAGTTCGAGGAGTTCGAGGAGACGTTCGAGGCCCAGCAGGCCGCTGACCTCCGGACGACGATCGAGTGGGACGTCTACGCTGCCCCGACGGAAACCGGACAGATCGAACTCGAGGCAACGGCTACGAGCGATACCGAAAACTACGCTGCCTACGTCGAGGAACTCCAAGATCGCGGCGTCGACACCGCCGAGGAAGAACTCTTCTTCGAGTTTACCGCCTACACCGAAGACGGCGAGATCCACGTCGATGGCGAACTCGAGATTGGGATGGACGATCTCGCCGAGACCGCACTCACGTCCGTCACGCAGGGAATGCAAGACGATTCGGACGAACTCGGTAGCTTTGCCTCGACGCTTGCAGACTCCGAACTTGAACTCGCGAAAGTCGACGTCGATGTCGACAGCGAGACGGTCACGCTCGAGGCGGGTGCAGAGTTCGACGACGTCGATTCGCTGGTCGACGACGGGATGTTCGGTGACTCACTCGTCGTCACCGAAATCGCCGGCGAGGACCAGGATGACGAACTCGTCACCTTCGTCTCGATCGACGACGTAGACGAAGAGCTCTCCGAGGACGAACTCGAAGAGCTTGGCCTGATCGACGACCAGACGACCGTCTACGAACCCGGCGAGGGCGACCGCGAGCTCTCGACGGCGAGCACCGAAGAGGCGGCGTCGTTCCTCGAACTCGATTCGGGTGACAGCATCGCCGGCTTCGGAGTCGTCGCTGCGCTGGCTGCAATCGGCGTACTCGGTGTGGTGTTGCTCGCCCGACGACAGTAACTTCCTAGAACCTTTCGATCATTTTTCGGGGTGAACCGCCGCGTCGAACCCACCACGAACCAACGGTTTGGCGATGTGACGGCGCGCACATGGCGGCACTTCGTACCACCCTTCTTCGAGGTCACGCGTAATGGTGACAGTCTCTTTTTCGGGAGCGCTCGTTGCACACGCCCGGCACCGATAGCCCTGATTGTGACCTGCACTTTTCATCGACCGACCGCAGTCCGGACAGGTCGGCGTCACCGACTCGGTGTCGACGAGTTTTCTGACCGCAAATTTCTCGAGTTTGAGCGTCTCGCAGGCGAGTTCTCCACAGACGGTGAGTCGGTCACCAACCCGAAGTGCCCGAACCCGGTCGCGAAACCGTTTCGTCGGCTCGAACGCCACACACTGGATCCGTGTAGGGCCGTCACCCGTCGTGTGGGGGCTAGCAGCCGCTGTGTTGGACTCGTTCTCGAGGTCGAAAAAGACGTGACCACCACGGCGGGTTTCAGGCGGGCTGGCGACACGGCCCTCGAGGCGGTAGGCACGGCCGTCTCGAGTATCGCCAATCCGGCCATGACGGAGGTGGGCGTCAGTTCCCTGGTTGGTGACGAACAACTGGCCGGTAACAACGGGTTCGCTCTCGATTCGGTCGGCGACCGCTCGAACAGCGTCGGGGTCATCGCCGCGGATACCGTGGAGGATCGGGCCGGGGGTGTGTGGAACGCAGACGGTCTCAGACTCCTCGCGGTCGATCGTATCCCAGACGTCGGGATACCCCCAGTCGGCGGCGGCGAGGACACTCTCAGCGTCGACGTCCCGTCCCGTTCCCCAGCGGTCGGAGTCGCGATAGGAGATGTACTCGTAGGTCCACTCGTCGTACTCGGCCCAGGCACCGATGGCTGCAAGCGCGCCGATCCGGCCGCGGCCGTCGCCAGCATGCCACGTCCGGTAGCCGTGTCGGTCGCTGGTTGTAGCTGCCTCGTCGATTGCGATGTGCTCACGGATCGCTCGCCTCGAAAAGTCCGAGACGTCTTTGGGGATCGCGTTCTCGTCGTGGTCGGCGACGACGAGTCCGGGATTCGTCCGGTCGTCTGCAGTTTCTGCAAGCGAGGCGAGCGTCTCGCAGGCGACCGAAAACGCCCGATGGGGGTCGCAGTCGATGTGGATCGCCAACGCGGCGTTGCCTCGCGTTTTGTACTCGACGGCGGGGTTGAGTCTGACGAGTACGAGCCTCGAGATTGGGTCGCTCGAATCGGAGGTCATCTCGCCGGCCGGGTGGTTATCCTGTCGACATTCACGGCGCAGTCGCTCGGCAATCTGCGTGGCGACGTAGGTCGTACACATTCCGCGTTCGCGCGAGTCGGTGTCGTCGAGGCCGACGATGGTCATCGACGGTCGTTGACGGTCTGATGGCTAACGCGTTTCGGGATCAGTTGACGGTATATAAGCATATCTCCAGTACGGATCCGAACCGCCACACGCCGCCCGGATATACCGGGGAAAGTCTAATATAGGAGGAGTTGTCTACTTATGCCTATGTCCCGCTCGGCACTGGTCGGAAACGTAACCGCGATGTTATCGGATGCGGGTTTCGTGGTTAGCGACCGGTGTGCGATCCGGCCGAAGAGTTTCGACGTCGCCGCACGACGTAACGAGGATCTGTTGCTGATAAAGATCCTCGGAAATATCGACGCGTTCAACGAGGCGACTGGCCACGAGATGCGACGACTAGGAACGTATCTCGGCGCGACGCCGCTCGTGATCGGTCTGCGAAGTCGCGACGAGGATTTAAAACCCGATGTCGTCTACTTCCGCCACGGCGTGCCCGTTTTCAGCCCGGATACGGCTTACAACCTCTTTATCGAAGATGTTCCGCCGCTGATCTATGCTGCCCCCGGGGGACTGTACGTCAATATCGACGGCGACTTACTCGCCGACGAACGCGAAGGGAAAGACTGGAGTTTGGGCCGACTCGCAGGTGAACTCGGCGTCTCACGGCGAACCGTCTCGAAATACGAAGACGGGATGAACGCCTCCGTCGAGGTCGCGATGGCCCTCGAGGAACTGTTCGAAGCACCACTTACGAGCCCCGTCGACGTCCTCGAGGGAGCCGACGACGTCCACGAGACAGACGCCACCCCGGACGACCCCGAAGCCGACCCCGACGACGAGGAGGTCGTCGCCGTGTTGACACGGGCGGGCTATCGGGTCCATCCCACGGTCCGTTCACCGTTTAAAGCGGTCAGTCGCGAGGAAGATGACACTGACGACGATGTCGTCCTTACTGGTCACTCGAAGTTTACGAAAGCCGCCGAAAAACGCGCCCGAATCATGAGTTCGATCAGCCAGGTTACGCGTACACACTCGGTCTACGTCGTCGACCGCGCAAAACAGGATGCCGTCGACGGCACCGCACTCGTCGAACGCGAGGAACTCGAGAAACTGCGTGATGCCGACGAACTGAAAGCCGTGATCCGAGAACGGGCCGAACCCGAAGAAGCGGCCTAGATCACGGCCTCGAGTGTCGATTCCGTTTATCGGTAGGTTTCTTCGAGATACTCGACGATATCGTCGCTTTCTGGCATTCCTTCGACGCCAGTCGACTCGTCGGTGATAACCGGGACGCCCGTCTGACCGCTTACCGCTTCGACCTGGGTGCGTTCGCTGTGTGACCGTGGGACCTCGATGATGTCGTAATCGAGGCCGAGGTCGTCGAGTTTCGATCGCACTTTTGCACAGTAGGGACAGCCGGGGAGTTCGTACATCGTAATATCTGCCATATACCGTGATAGTGGCGTATGGCCTAAGAGCCCACCGGTCGACCCGCTGCTTGCCGGAACTGTTCGAATGTGGGTGTAAAACCGATCAGAACGTAATCTGACCCGCCTCGATGGCAAAGTAAACGAGGAAGTAGCCGATAAACGTCACGGCGAGAACCCACTGACCGAGTGAGACGTCTCGAGGGTCGCCCATTGCGGATTTGACAAGCGGATAGCTGATGATCCCTGCGGCGAGGCCGTTTGCGATCGAGGTGGTAAGTGGCATGACGGTGATCGTCAGGCCGCCGGAGATCGCCCAGGCTGGGTCTTGCCAGTCGATGTCGGCGACGCCTTGGAGCATGATGATGCCGACGACGACGAGCGCGAGGTAACTCGCGTAGGTCGGAATCGCGGTGATCAGTGGGACGGCAGCCAGCGAGACGAGAAAACAGGCACCGACGACGAGTGCGGTAAAGCCGGTTCGGCCACCTTCCTCGACGCCAGTGGAGGACTCGATGTAGGTCGTCACGGTCGAGGTACCGATCATCGCACCGGCGGTGGTGCCGACTGCGTCGGCCATCAGCGGCTTTTCGATATCGGGGAGGTCTCCTTTGTCGTCGAGGAAGCCGGCGATCTGGGAGACGCCGATCAGGGTCCCTGCGGTGTCGAAAAAGTCGACGAAAAAGAACGTGAACACGACGAGTGCGAACACGAGCGGATCCTCACCAATCATACCGAGCCCATCGACGAAGCCCCAAAACAGCGGCGTAAAGTCATACTGCACACCACCGACCCCGCTTTCGGGCGTGATGGTTCCGGGTTCGACCAGGCCGGCGAGTGTAACGACCCAGGCGGCGATAGCGGTCCCCAAGACCCCGATAATGATCGAGCCGCGGACGCCACGGGCGTACAACAGGAGCGTAAAGACCAGTCCTGCAAGCGAGAACGCAGCAATTGGGCTCTCTAAGACGTTCCCCAGTTGGACGAGCGTCGCATCGTAGGCGACGACCAGTTGCATCTCCTGGAGGCCAAGAAAGAGCAAGAAGACCCCAATACCGGCACCAACGGCGAACTTGACCGGTTCGGGGAACAGTTCGATGATATACTGTCGGGCACCCACGGCAGTGAGCGCAATAAAGAGCAGCCCCTCGACGAAGACCGCGGCCAGCGCAACCTGCCACGGCACGCCGAGCAAGAGGACGACGGTAAAGGTAAAGAAGGCGTTCAGCCCCATTCCGGGCGCGAGACCAAAGGGCCGTTTCGCATAGAAGGCCATCACGACAATCGCGATGATCGAGGCCAGAATCGTCACGACCGCGAGCATCTGTTGGACCTCGAGGAACGTGTACGTCTCAGCGCCGATCGTGGTTGTCGAGTCCGGTCCAAGCGCATCCGGCGGTTCGCCGAAGATAGCCGGTGTGAGAATCGAGGGGTTGACGACGATGATGTAGGCCATCGCGAGAAACGTCGTGACGCCAGCGATCGTTTCGGTCCGGAAGTCGGTTCCGTGTTCGTCGAACTCGAAGAACTCAGCCAGTGTCTCGGAAACTCCCATGTTGGACGTTCGAGCATAGATACACGGCTTAGTTAAATGTTCTCGTCTCGATTGGCGGCTTAGTGTACACGAATGTGGATATGTGCCGACATGTACGATAGCCCCGTGATAACCCGAGCGCCCGGAACCAACGTATTTGACCTCCGAGCGCATACTCCTTTCTATGAGGTTCGTTATCGTGGGTTACGGACGTGTCGGGTCACGAACGGCACAGATTCTAACCGAGGAAGGACACGAGGTGACCGTCGTCGACAACGATCCCGATCGAACCGATCGGGCCAGTGATGCCGGCTTTCGGACCGTCGATGGCGACGGTGCCGAAGAGTCAGTCCTGCTCGAGGCCGGCATCGACGAGGCCGACGCAGTCGGTGCGTTTTCGCCCGATCTCAACGCCAACTTCGCTGCGTGTATGGTGGGCAAACACTACGGCTGTCGGACTGTCTTGCGGATCGACGAGGACTACCGCGAGGATATTTACGAAAAGTACGCCGAAGACGTCGACGATATCATCTATCCCGAGCGACTCGGGGCGGCGGGGGCGAAAACGGCGATGCTCGGCGGTGATTTTAACGTCGTTGCCGATCTCGCAGAGAACCTCCAGCTTACCGTCCTCGAGATCCGGGATGGTTCACCCGCCGTTGGCAAGCGGATGAGCGAACTCGACCTGCCGGATTCGGCCCGAATATACGCTCATGGCCGCACTCGAGAGTCGTTGACGATTCCACTCCCCGGGACGACACTCGAGGCCGGCGATGAGGTTGCGGTGATCGCCGAAACCGACCGCGCTGCGGAAGTTCGGTCGGTGCTGTTACCAGCACAGACGTAGCTGCGGATCGGCAGAAATTGACGGACGGATCGGTCCGCCACAGCAGTGGCCTCGATCACCGCGGGGACAAACAGGAGCGGCGAGAACGGCGCGCGGACGGGGTGGATGGGGGTTAGTTTCCGTGCGAGCGCGCCATCTGAACCATCCCGGCCACCAATCATAAAACTGCGTCAGACCGTCGTCATTCGGTCGTCTGACGGCCCTCCGTGTCGCTTCCGGGACGAAACACGAGCACGTTTTGATGGACCATCGACGGGACAAACGAGAAGGGATAGCCATACACGTGAAGGTCTTTCGTCGGGTCATACCAGATCAGATTCGCGGCGAGGGTAAGCGATGTCGCCGATTCGATCGCCCGGGCGAGGTCAGCGGAGAGAAACTCGTAGGATTGCTCGCGGTACATATCGCCGATGAAGACGACGACGTGGCCGTCGTCGGTGACCGCCTCGCTAAAGCGGTCGAACTTCTCGGCCATCTCCGCGAGCCACTCGGCTTTCGACTGCGTTCCGCTGCGCTTCTCGCCTCGCTCATCTTGGGACTGTTCGGTGGTGTCACCGTCTCCAGCACCCGCTGTCGCGTCGAACGAGCCGAGGCTACTCTCGCGGGTCGCACGCTCGTTTCGCGTCTGCTCGAGTTCGTCCATATGCCAGTAGGGGACATCGGTAAGCAGGAGGTCGATGGAGTCGTCGGGAATCTCCTCGATTAACTCGGCACAGTCGCCATGGCGCAGTTGCTGGGGAGCAAGCGGTGGCTCACCGCGGTCTCGTCGGTCAGCGTTTTCGCGCTCGAGGACGGTTTCGTAGATGTCGACCCAGCGTTCGTTTCGTTCGAAGCCGATGGCCTCACGCAG
>LKMM01000026.1 GCA_001563885.1 Natrialbaceae archaeon B1-Br10_E2g27 | reverse complement strand
GTGCCTCGGGTGTCCACGGACCGAATATCGCCGAACAAGTGCTGGGATATGTCCTCGCGGACGTCCGGAATCTCCGACAGGCATGGAAACAGCACGAACGATCCGAGTGGTGTCATTTTCAGGGTGGCGAACTGAACGGGTCGACAGCAACCGTTGTCGGCATGGGCCCAATCGGGAAAACGATCATCGACCGCTTCAACGCCTTCGAGGTCGAGACGATCGGTGTCCGCTACACGCCGTCGAAAGGCGGTCCCGCAGACGAGGTTATCGGCTTCGAACAAGAGGCGTTGCTCGATGCGTTCAGCCGAAGTGAGTATCTCGTTCTTGCCTGTCCGCTAACCGAAACGACAGAACACCTCGTCGACGAAGACGTCTTCCTTACGCTCCCGACGGACGCAATGGTCGTCAACGTCGCCCGTGGGCCAGTCATCGATACCGATGCGCTGGTTGCTGCCCTTCGTGGAAACGACATCCGAAGTGCTGCAGTTGACGTAACCGATCCCGAACCCCTTCCAGCAGACCACCCACTGTGGACACTCGAGAACTGCCTCGTGACACCACACAACGCCGGTCACACGCCACGGTACTGGGACCGATGTGCTGAGATTTTGGTCGATTCGATTGATCCAGCCAGGTGAACTCCTGCTCCGAGATGGCGATCACACAGTTCCGTCACATACTGTAAGCGAGTTTGCCACGAAACCGTAACCTCCACATTATTGATTCACTGCTCTGCGCAATATTCCTCGAGACGTTTGGCAACGAGTTTCGACGGCACTTTCGAATGCGAAGCTGCGAGCCGTCCAGTTACAAATTCGATGAGGTGTAGTTTTTGCAGTAAATTACGCGTTTGATCATATTCAAGTCCAAGAGATCGTTGTGTCTCTGAGACAGTCCGTGACCGCTCTAATACATCCGCAAATTCTCTCACCGTTAGTGACTGTGGGATTCCACTCCCATCTGCGATGACAGGTGAACTCCCGTCAGTCGTGTTATTCTCGATTAGTTCGACAACAGGTTGGGTTTCAACTGAGGCTACTTTTGAGTCCTCAACAGACGGATCAGCCCCCTTCTCGTTTTTGCGTACAGCGTTATCGGTAGTACAATCAACGTCAGTTGGCGTCGAGTCGGTAACTTCGCTAACTCTTCTGGCATCAGAACGTGGGTTCGTCTCTGATGAGTCTGTCTGCGTCCGGTTAGGTACCTGATTTGGGGCTACGGGATCATGAATGTCGTACTTGATCATGTAGCGGCGTACCGTCTCCGGTGTCACGTCAACTCCCAGAGCTTCTGTCATCTCGGGGAACGTTTCGAACTCTTCGTATACCTTTTCGAGTTCCCTCCGGTCTTTATAGGGAGGTTGTGTGGGTACTGGAGTTTGATCCGGATCAGTTATGGTTTTTGTCCGATCCTGGTTGCTATTCGTTTGATTCCTAGGCTGACTGTCCGATGAGAGAGTGATCTCGAGAGTAAGTTCAGCGTTACCATCTTCTATGCCGGTGTCTGCAACGTTGATAGAAAGCCCATCAGGCAGCTTTGTCTCATCAAATACTGGGAAGGTCACTCCGACGGTCCCCACAATGTCGTCGGATTTGGTTACAGATACCTCCCTGAGTTCACCCCCGTTATGTTCAACCCCCGATACTAGGTCAACTACAGTTGCCAGTGCGTCGCTGGTCGCCATCGGTTGCTACAATGAGACACACGTACTATGTGATTGCGCCACGAGCAATATCTGCGAAAATTCCACAAAACAATGACATATAAAGATCCGTTATATATAAAAGTAAGCAACATAAAGAGAATACGCAATTATCTCTGTGATCTCTTCGTTTGTGATGGGGAGTGACTCGTGTTAGCAAAAAGAAGATATAGGCTCAGAATTGTCGAAAGTGATACTGAACTTGCCAACATCCAAAACGCTATTCGAAACGTTGCAATATCAGAGACTGTTCCAACGATACCGGGTGAGATAGCACCAGCCCCCATCAACAGCGTTCGAACGATACCAAACCCGCCTGCAGAGACCCTATCGGGAAGTGTTTTCATTAAATACACACCTCTTACAGGCCGAAAGCTGTGAACACCGACACCAAGAGCTAGAACGCTCATGGCTAGGATCCACAAGTCACTACTAGTTACGAGAATAAAGACTGCCATAGAAAGTGTTGCTAAAGCTAATGCGCTAGATATCACCGGAAGTGGCCCAACTCTATCACTTAGTTCTCCTGATCCAATCTGGACGATGCTTGCGATGAATAAGACGCTATAAAGTGTTCCCGCAACCGCAGGCGATACGCCACCTTCTTGGGTTAAATAGAGTGGCAAAAACGCCACGATTCCGTTATATGTGAACGAAAAGAAAACTGAAAGCGTTACGAATATAGTAAATGTTCTGTTCTTAAATAGGTGAGCGTATGATTGCCAGGTAATCTTGGGATCGCGGTCAGAGGTTGATACAGTGGTGTTGCTGTGATCAGTGGAGTCACTGTTGCCAGTCTTGCTGGTCGCTTCATCAGTACTGTCTGGCGAACCTGATGCCGTTGACGATTCAATTCTTTTTGGAACCCTTAGTATGAAACCAATAGCGAGTAACAAACCAAGAGTACCAGTACAAAGTAAGAGTACTCTCCACCCGGGAATTGACCCAGGAATGCTGGCTGCAACCAGGACGGCGACAGGCGCAACAACACCACCAAACGTTCCAAACGTATCAAACACGCCTAACGCTCTTCCTCTATGAGAAGAATATACCTTTGAGAGTAGTTGTACCGCACACGTCTTATGGACACCTGTTCCAGCACCTAGAATCAACATGATAAAAATAAATGCCGCGAATGGTATGTCGAAGAACAATAGTATTGTAGTTGATGATGCAAGTAAAATCCCACCAAAGATTACCCACACTGTTCCAAACGAGTCAGAAATAACTCCAGACGGAAACTGAACAAGGGCGTACGCCAACAAAAACGCACTAAATGTCCATCCTAATACGGTTGTTGAAACTGAGTATGTTCCTTGAAGCAATTCAAATAGCGGTGGGAAAACATACCTGATAAATTTCCCAAGAAACCATATCAGTGCGGTTAGAATGAGTACATCGAACGTATTAACTGAAGTACCTACCCGTTGTGTTACTCTTCGTATTAACTGCGCATTCACAGTAGGACCACCTCTTCGTTCAACTGTATACATTGCGGTTGCCAACACTAATCGACCAACAAACTGTTTATTCGGTTGGTTATGGGTAAAAAATACTATACTCTAAGGCCAATAATGCTACACAGATAATATATGTGCGATACAATCTTCTGTTCATCCAAAAATGCCAAACCGGTAGAAGAGAACGTCAGCGCAAAAATTTACAAAAGTACCTCTGTAATCCATTTCCCACACAACCATTTATATAAACAAATCTATTAAATATTGAGTAATACTTACAACTATATTCTTTATATGAACTCTCTAGTGACTATTCTAACAGCGGAAACAGTACATCGCCACATCGTAATATACATATTCTCAATCCAGACAATGACTCCCTACACGGTATACATTAATGTTTCTCTGCTCTATTTGTGCCGCCTAATATATTCGCTCTCTGTATGGTTCGTAGCCATACAGGCTTATGACTAATGTGGACTAGCGAGGTATAAGTCATATCGATTGTATCTTTTCAATGAGATGGTACACGATGAGCCGCTTGCGGCTACGGCAGATGCCCTCCGAATTGGCCGAATAGACATCACGACATATCTTGAGGAACTTGAAGAGCGAACCGCTACGATTGAGCCGAAAATCGAGTCTCTCATTGCAGAAAACAACCGGTGGGAACGACTTCATCAGGAGGCGACCACGCTTGCCAGCCATCACTCTACTCCCGCTGAGCGGCCACCACTGTACGGCATCCCAGTTGGTGTTAAAGATATCTTTCACGTAGATGGAATGCTGACGCGTGCTGGTTCTAAACTACCACCGGAGACTCTTACGGGCGATGAAGCGACCGTTGTGAGTTTACTTCGTGACGCAGGTGCACTGATATTTGGCAAAACAGTAACGACAGAGTTCGCTCATTTCGAACCAGGACCAACCCGAAATCCACACGACTTAGAGCGGACCCCTGGTGGCTCAAGTAGCGGCTCAGCTGCAGCGGTCGCAGCTGGCATCTGCCCGGCAGCACTTGGCTCACAAACGATCGGTTCGGTCATCCGACCGGCTGCGTTCTGTGGAATCGTCGGATTCAAACCAAGTTTTGGCCGAATCTCAACCGACGGTGTTATTCCACTCTCGACGTCGGTTGATCACGTGGGCTTTTTCACACAGGACACCCCTGGGGCGTCGTTGATGGCTTCCGTACTCTGTGAAAACTGGCGACAACTACCAGCACCAACCGGACGGCCAACGCTTGCAGTTCCTGATGGACCGTATCTCGAGCAGGCGTCCTCGGTCGCAATCGAAGCATTCGAATCACAGTTAGACCAACTCGAATCGAGTGGGTACGAAATCGTCCGGCTCAATACCCTTACCGACATCGAATCGATCAATGAGCGTCATAAACGGCTGGTTGCAGCCGATTCAGCCCTCGCTCACGACGACTGGTATCGTGAGTACGGTGATCGCTACGCCGAAGAAACGAAAGACCTGATCGAGACGGGTAAAACGACGACGATCGAAGACGTTGTGGAGTCCAGACGAAGCCGACACGAACTTCGTTCCAGGTTTACGGAACTAATGGACCACTACGAGGCCGACCTCTGGATTGCCCCCGCAGCACCTGGGCCGGCACCCGAAGGAATTGATACCACAGGCGATCCCGTTATGAACTTGCCGTGGACACACGCCGGGCTCCCGACAATCACCGTCCCAGCAGGGCAAACCGCGGAAGGTCTACCGCTCGGCGTCCAGTGTGCTGGCCGGTTCGGTTCGGACGAAGACGTGATTCGGTGGAGTCACGGACTTGCCGACTCACTGTCCCAGTAGCGTCGTGTGTATCGGACGAGACTGCAACCATCGGTATGAGGTTGGGGATGCGGCGTCGACTATCTCTCGGTGGGTTCGGCGGTCGCAACGACTGCATTCGCGAGCGTGTTCGCGGCTCGATAGCAGTCATCCCAACTCGTATACTCCTCTGGTGTATGACTTTTCCCCTCCTCGCTTACGGCAAAGACCATCGCCGTATCACAAACCGGTGCCATGTGTGAGGCGTCATGTGCCCCACCGCTCAGCATCTGCATGCTATCGTATCCGAGTGTATCGGCAGCCTGTTGGACCGCATCGACACACCGGTCGTCGAATCGAACGCTCGAGGTATGGACGGTTTCGTCGACCTCGTAGTCGATCCCTTCTCTGGTGGCTGCCGCTTTGGCGTCGGCTGTGAGCTGGTTAATAGCACGCTCTATCACATCGTCGGATGGGTCCCGAACGTCCCACGTGACCGAGACGGTTTCCGGGATGATGTTGATCGAATCAGGCTGGACATCCATCGACCCCACAGTGCCGACAGTTCGTTCCCCGAGCGTGGAGGGAAGTCGCCTGATGTTTACGATGAGTTCTGCAGCCGGAACGAGTGCATCAGTTCGCAGGTGCATGGGTGTCCCACCCGCATGATCGGCACTCCCATAAAACGTGACTTTTCCCCACGAGAGTCCCACGATCCCTGTTACAATACCTACGTCTTTTTCTTTTGCCTCGAGATACGGACCCTGTTCGATATGCAGTTCGAAGTACGCATCGTACTCCTCGCGTGGTTCTGCTGGCACGTCACCCCGGTAGCCGATCCGTTCGAGTTCGTCGACTAGTTGTGTCCCTTCCCGGTCGGTTCGTTCGTACTCCGTTTCGAGGTCGAACTCTCCGGACCAGACGCCACTTCCCTGTAGTCCCGGCTGAAATCGTGACCCCTCCTCGTTGGTCCAATTGACGACTTCGATCGGCCGCCGTGTGTTGATATCCTTCTCCTCGAGTGTGCGAAGAAGTTCGAGTGCGCTGATGACGCCGAGCTGGCCGTCGAATATCCCTCCATGTGGTTGTGAGTCGAGGTGAGAACCGGCCAGGACAGGGGCTGCAGTGGGATCCGTTCCTTCACGCCGACCAAAGATGTTCCCAAACTCGTCGATACGGACAGTCACCCCTAGATATTCTAGTTGCTCGACGAACCAGTCTCGAACAGCTTTATCGGCATCTGAAAGCGCTAACCGGTGGAGCCCTCCATCGTCCGTCGCACCAATCGCTGCCTGCGCTTCCATCGCTTCGATAAGGCGATCTCTATTAATATTGAGTTGCACGGTCAACCCAAGACGCGTTCACACGTTAATTATTCGCTCACACATTTTGGCACATATCGGCACAAGTCAATACGGAAGATTGCCTACCGATGTTTGTACTGCTAGGCGCACGTCTTGACCGACCCGAGGTGAAAGGAAACTCCACACAGTTCTGTCCAGTAGTATTGGCTCGCTTCAGTGAGTACAGTTCTCAGAAACGACAGTTTTGATGTTTTGACTCTGCTGCGGACCGTTTTGTGGGTGTTCCGGTTGACCGACATACTGATACGTACGAAATGTGTTGCTTGCACAATTGCTAACTTTGCCGAACACGTTCTCTTAGAGGATGGCAGCTCTCTACTCACGGCGAAAATTGCTCAGTAGCTGTGTTCTTCTCAGCGTGGTGACTGCTGGCTGTACCTCGAGGAGGGCAACTGACGACACAGGCACTGCTGGAACTGAGATGGCAGCTACTCGGGTTACGATTGATGATGACCGCGGTTTTGAGCCTGACACGATCGAGATCGAACTCGGCGATACCGTCGAGTGGGAGAACACGGCACCGCGAATGCAAACTGTGACCGCCTACGATGAGGAAGTTCCCCAACGGAGCGAGTACTTTTCGAGTGGAGGATCCGGTCGCGAAGTAACGGCGCGTGTCGTCTATCCATTTGCCGGTGACCTCAGTAAGGGCGACACCTACAGGAACACCTTTGAGGAGACAGGGACGTACGAATACTTTTCAATACCAACCGAAGGTGAAGGAACGACCGGGACAGTTATCGTCGGGTGAGCCCGGGATCAGGTCTCTTCGAACGCCTCGAGTTCTGCCGTTAGTTTCGATTTGGGTGCTGGTCCCGTGATCGCCGTGTCGACGCGCCCATCTTCAGTAGAAAATACCGTTGGGGCACCGACTACGTCGTATTTTTTTCGGAGCATAGAGACGTTGTCAGGCCCGTATACCGAGAGCGGAACAGCAGTTGTCCGGCTGTCATCAGTTGGGAGCTCCGACAGCACTTCTGCGACCGTCTCACAGGGCTCACACTCCTCACGCCAGACGTATACGAGACAGTGTTCACACGTCGAGACGAGGGTATTCAACGCTGTTCCGGTCACTGAAACGAATCCCTCAGGAGCTCCATCAGTTCGGGGAAACTCCGTTTCCAGTTGTTGAGTGACTACTGAAAGTAATACTGTTTGCCCGAGCGACGGCGACGAATCAATGTTTCGCAGTGCGATTACCCGCGAGAGTATTTTTGGATCATACGCCACATTTTCGCAGAGTTGAACTGCCGTTTCTTCGTCGGTCAGTACGTCTCCAACCATCGCTTCGATTTTGTCGTTTTCGGCTCTCTCGAGACGTTCTCGATGGCTCTCGACCACTTCGGTGAACGATGATGAAAGTGTGAGTTGATCATCTGCGGTCTGTTCGAACACACCGTGTCCGATTAGTTGGTCTACACCGGTTTGAACAGTCATGTGTTTAGTATACTACGTTCCTTGATTAATTTGCTGGCATCTATAGTTCGAGATTGGCTAGCTGTCAAAAACTGTCGTCACGACTGGCGAAACGACAAACCGACGGATGGTAGTCAGGGATCGAGTCCTAGTTCGTCGATACAAGGGAAATCGTCTGCAGACGGAACCTCTCCTTCTTCCCAGAGTGGTTCGAGATCTGCGTCGGGTGGGTAATACAGGTTGTCGTTGCCATCCCATTCCCAGCCAGCTTCTTCGAGGATCTCCCGTGCCTGTTCCGGGTTCCCCATCGGATCATCGGCCATCTGATACAGTTCCTCACCAGGTGGGTGCATTGGGTGAGACTCTGAGATGTAGATTCCGTGAAGTTCGGGTTCAACCTGACCATCGTAGGCGATATCAACCATTTCCTGCCGATTGATTGCGGCTGCCATTGCTTGACGGAACTCGGTAAATTTGCCAGGAGCGATGTGTGAAGCAGGGTTGAGCATGAACGTCGTATGAGACTCCTGGAAATCGGAGTCTGCATCGTCTATTTCCTCTGCTGCACGGGTAGCGTTTGGTGGCGAGATTTCCGGCGCGATATGACAGTTACCGGCCTCGAGACCTTGCATCATCGATTCTTCGTCGGCAAAGGCCTCGAAAACGACCGTCTGTTCAGCTTCGTAGACGGGATGGCCGTCGTGTGGTTCACAAATAAACCGTTCGCCGGGTTCAAGTTCGGTCACCTCGAGCGGACCAGAACTCACCAGTGGGAGATCGAAGGTCGCTTCCCCAGGATTGTCGATCGCTCCTGCTTCCTCGAAGGTTTCTTCGCTCCAGATTCCCCACCGCATAAGCGTTGTCTCAGCGAACGGAAGATACGGCTCGCTAAATTCGAACACGCACGTTTGTTCGTCTACTGCTGTTATGTCCTCGTATGGAACGTCAGCAGCTCCGGGGTAGGCACCAGCGTCGGCACCCCGTTCGATCTGTTCGAACGTGAACTTCACGTCCTCTGCTGTAATCTGACTTCCGTCGGTGAACGTCGCGTCGTCAAAGAGTTCAACGACGACCTCTTGACCACTGACAACGTCGACCTCGCCCAATAGCTCAATGGGTTCGTAGTTTTCGTCGTATTTGTGCACCGGGGAGTGGATCATATGTTGCCACTGCGCTTCCGGCATCGACGCCGACAACGTTGGGAAGTTTCGTGTTTCCGTTGCCTGTGGGTCAGTACCGACAACGAGGAAATCTTCGTCAGAGTCGATTAGTTCGGATTTGAACACCCACTCGGCGTTCGAACGAGCGAGACCTGCACTACCGATTCCACCAATATCGACTTTATCAGTCCGCCAGGCACCGACGTTCGCCACCGGGCAGATATCGATTGCGACACACTCTTCGGCGACGATCTGCATCGCTTCCAGCATCATCTCCTCGCGTTCTTCTTCAGTTTCTGCGTTTACCTGGTTTACCTGCAACTCGGTAAAGTCACAGTTCGCCCAATTATTGTATCCTGCCTGTCCGTTTGCCCCTGCCCAGTCGAGACGCAGATTGTCGTACAATTCGTTCGGGTCCAGTCTGTCTGCCGTTCCTACCCACCACGAGAAACTCACGTCGCAGTCTCGATTCTCGTCGTTGTACTGCTGTGAGGTTTGCGTCGAGAGGTCCACGGGAACGAGGTCAACGTCGACACCCAGGCCTTCCTCGAGGTCTCGCTGCATAACTCCGGCCATCTGTTCTTGAATCGTAGTGTACCCACCGTAATCGCCCCAGTACTCGATCTGAATCGACCCGACGGGTTCGCCGTCCATATCTTCGCCCCCACCGAGACATCCTGCTAGGCCCACTGCACCAGCACCACCCATTGCCTGCATGATAGTCCGTCTACTAACTGCTTTGTTACTTTCCTTGCCAGTTTCTGGCATAGTTTGGAACATAGACCAGAAGGGTATTAAACTATCGAATCAAAAAGCTAAAGCGCGTAAGTTATCAAATAGAGGGTCTTATAGGGGATATTCGGGCTAAATATTAAAATTTTACCCAATTGTGGATGTTGCTCTTCAAATCTACACACACCCGGGGCAAAATCGACCTAATATACTGTCTAAGAACTGGTAAAAATCGGTCCGGAGAGATACAATGAGCCAATTGGATACAAACTCTGATCGCCCATCACCATACCCAACAATAAATACAAAGAATACAATAGAACGCCCGAAATGTCCATCAAAAACACAAAGTTACACTTCTACACCGATATGGTCGATGTATTCAATTATTGGCCCACATAGACAACAAATGAATCTTTCGGGATCGAAAAGCTATATATGTGATAGGGATTAACGCCAGTGTGTGTTAGAAAGACAGGCATGACATCGAAACTCAACCTTCAGTCGCTACGTCCATATCAATTCGTCCAAGAGAATCATATCGTACGAAATTTCGTCTCTGCTCTACGGAAGATGCTAACGGATCGAACGACGTCGTTTTATTTTGCGATCTTGATGTTTATCGTCTTTCTCGGAATCTTTGGACCAATGCTTGCACCGTATGACGTGCTTACAACTCACTACGATGACAACGGTAACATCATGCGAGCTGAACCACCATCGCTCGAGCATCCCCTCGGGACAACCCACGCTGGATACGACGTTCTAAGTAGGGTTCTCGTTGGTGCACAACCAACAGTGCTCACTGGCTTGATTGGTGGTGCAATGATCCTCTCGATCGGGACGGCAATCGGTGTAACCGCTGGATACGTTGGCGGAAGAACTGAAACGGTATTGATGCGCTTTACGGACTTCGTCTACGGAGTTCCACTGATACCATTTGCGATAGTCTTGATTACGTTCATGGGTGTCGGATTCTTCTCCTCAATTTTTGTAATCGGTTTAATATTATGGCGGGGTGCAGCCAGGGTAATACGCGCACAGACGATGCAGGTAAAACAGTATCCGTATGTGAAAGTTGCGAAAGCAACCGGTGCGAGCACACCTCGAATTATGATCAAACACATCTTGCCAAATGTGGCTCCGATGGCTATTTTCTTCCTCGCTATGGGGGTCGGATACGCAATCGTGCTTCAGGCAGGACTAACGTTCCTCGGTGTTGCTGATCCGTTCGTTCCGTCTTGGGGCGTAATGATCCGGAACGCGTTTGATTCGGGCTACATGGCGTCAGCGCCCTGGTGGTCGGTCACGCCTGGATTGTTGATCGGTATTACCGTGTTATCAACGTTCATGTTCGGTCGAGGATACGAGGACTTGATCAGTGAGGATGGAGACAGCGTCGAAGCTGAAACGGTGACTGCCTAAAACAATGACAGAGCCACTACTCGAAGCCGAAGATCTGACCGTTCAGTACGAAACCGACGGGGGAATGGTAACTGCTGTTTCGGACGCTTCGTTCGTGATCAACGAGGGGGAATTTTTTGGCCTAGCTGGTGAGTCCGGCTGTGGTAAAAGCACAACGGCAAAGTCGATAATCGGAGGACTCGACCCCAACGGGCAAATCTCCTCGGGTACGATTCGATATCGCGGAAAAGAGATCCAGGACTACACAGAAAAGCAGTTCAACGAGGAACTTCGCTGGAAAGAAATCGCGTGGATCCCACAGAGTGCAATGAACAGTTTGGATCCACTCCAGACAGTCAGCGAACAGGCCGTCGAAATTGGCACTGTTCATACGGAGATGTCGGAGACCGAGTTACGTGAACAGCTCAAAGAGATGTTCAGTATCGTCGGCCTTCAAGAGAGTCGGATTAACGACTACCCACACCAGTTTTCCGGAGGAATGCAACAGCGGGCCGTTATTGCCCTAGCGCTGTTTCTTGAACCGAGTCTCATCATTGCTGATGAGCCGACAACAGCACTTGACGTGATCATGCAAGATCAGATCTTCAAACATCTTGATGAAATCAAAGAGAAACTGAATACAAGCTTGCTTCTGATCACACACGACATCAGCGTCATCTTCGAATCGTGTGAAACTGTTGCGATCATGCACGCTAGCCAACTCGCGGAATACGGTTCAGTGGACGCTGTCTACGCTAACCCACGTCACCCATACGCGTTCATGTTCAAAGAGGCGTTCCCTGACGTTCGTGAACCCGACCGCGATCTGGAAGTGATCGAAGGGTATCCCCCACAACTTGGAGACGAAATCGGGTTTTGCAGTTTCGTCGACCGGTGTCCATGGGCGACAGAGGAGTGTCGCGAAGCGGCACCCGAACTCGAACCTGTCGACGACGATGATCCGAGACACGTGGCTGGTTGCTTCCGTAAGGATGAGGCCTACGAAATGTACCAATCGAATCGACTCAGTTCCCAATCAGGAGACAGTACAACTGCGATTACAAGCGAAGACGATTAACAATGACTGGTAAACCACCGCTACTAGAGATACGAAATCTACGGAAATACTTCGAACAGAACAGTAACATCGTCGATATGTTGCTTCGTCGGGAACCAAACCAGGTCCAAGCTGTCGACGATGTTTCGTTGACTCTCGAGGAAAACGAATCCATCGCCGTTATCGGTGAGAGCGGGTGTGGTAAAACAACCCTTCTGTTGACACTTATTGGATTACATGATATTACCGATGGGGAAATCGTTTACAAGGGAAAGTCAATCTCGGAATTTGATAAACCCGATTGGAAACGATATCGGAGGAACGTTCAGGTGGTCTTTCAGGATCCGTTCAACTCGTTGGATCCGAAAATGACCATCGAAGAGACCCTTCAGGAGCCGCTGAAAATACACGGGATTAAAAATCGTGAGAAACGTGTGCGAGATGTTCTTGAGCATGTCGAATTGAACCCACCAGAAAAGTACCTCCACAAAAAACCTCGAAACCTGAGTGGGGGTGAAAAACAACGAGTTTCGATTGCTCGAGGGCTTATTCTTGAACCCGACATCATCCTTGCTGACGAACCCGTTTCGATGCTTGACGTCTCTACACAGGCGGCAGTGTTGAAAAAGATGAAAGAACTAATTGAGGACTTCGGTGTCTCTATGATCTATATTTCACACGACCTTTCGACGGTCTCTTACATCTCAGACACCGTGAACGTGATGTATCTCGGTCGAATCGTAGAAACGGCACCAACTGAACAAATACTAGCTGATCCGAAACATCCCTACACGGAGGAACTCGTTTCGGCCGTTCCGATTCCAGACCCGAGTCACGATCGTCAGCGGACACAGATGTCAGGTGCGCCACGCGACCCGGTCAATCTTGATGAGGGGTGTCGATTCCGCGACCGGTGTCCAGCAGTGATTCCACCGGACGATATCGAGATTTCACAGGAGGCGTACAGAGAAATAATTGAGTTTCGCGAGCTTTTGCAGCGAGACGAAGTTGCATTTGAACGGGTTATGAATACAATAGATAAATCGTATCCGGATGATAGAAAAATGGCGAAAGCCATCAGAGAAGATTATTTCACTCACGACCTAACTGGGGAGAACGGTGCTGTTCTCAACGAGGCGCTAATCGCGTTTGCCAACGAGAAACAAGATGTAGCCGTAAAACGGCTACAAGAACGGTTTAAAAGTATCTGTGAGACGACGCCACCCACCGTCGAAGACGAGAACGGTTGGTGTGTTGCATGCCATCACTATGACCAGAACGTAGCTGATTTGCAAGTAGAACAGCCCAAAACTGCACAGAGTGACTAACTGAACACAATATTACCTAGTACTATGAGATCAGAATTGCCAACCAGTGAGAGACCGTTGATGAGTATGAATCACCGAAGCAAGGAGGTGAGTCGGAAATGGCGTCGATGAAACGGTACTTTGTTGCCCGAACTATCCAGACAGTATTCGTCCTGTTTTTGGTACTGACAGGGCTATTCTTACTGTTCAGACTGATGCCTGGTGACTTCACCGCACAGATGGCTGTGTCAGGTGCAAGTCCAGAAGCCCTCGATGAAATTCGCGACCAGTGGGGACTCAACGACCCACTATATGTCCAGTATTACACGTACCTTATCAACTTCTTCCAACTCGATATGGGTGAGTCCGCAATTTACCGGGTTGATGTGTGGGAGCTAACAAAAATGCGTATCTTTAACACGTTCATTCTTGTTGCACCCGCAATTACATTAACGTATGTCGCTGGTGCAGTGATTGGTACCTTTGTTGGACGTCGCCGCGGAAGCAACGTAGAAAAGCTTGGGATTGTCCCGATTATCGCCGCTGGCTCGTTCCCTGCGTTCTTTATCGCTATTGTCCTGATTATCATCTTCGCTGGTTGGCTCGGACTGTTCCCAACGTCAGGAATGTTATCACCTGGCGTTTCGTCGGAGTATGAGGCATGGTGGCGGCCATATTTGACCGGGAACTTTGCCCACCACTACGTGCTCCCGTTTGCTGCAGTTGTCTTTCGGTATCTGTACATTCCATCGATGATCATGCGCACGAGCGTAATCGAAGTCATGGATCAGGGACATACAAAATACCATCGACTGACGGGACTTCCTGCTAGCAACCGGTTCAAACACACGGCAAAACACGCGAGTCTCCCGCTTATCACTCTGTACCCAGTTTCGATGGCTCGAGCGCTTGGTGGTCTTGTGCTGATCGAGACGGTGTTCAACTGGCCAGGAATTGGATTTCTCTTGGTCGAGTCTGTTCTGGGCCGGGATTACCCTGTCGTACAGTTCGTTTTCTTTATAGTAGCGGCGTTTGTTATTATATCAAATTTCGTCGTTGACCTCGTCTATGGCACAATTGACCCGCGAGTTCGAGTCGAAGACTGACACCGACGGGTACAATTGTATCTCTTTGTGACGAATGGGGCCAATATATTAAAGTATATCCGAATAAATGTGCTCATATGACTGAGCACACGCTCACGGAAAGTCAGCAAGAACAGTTCCACTACACGGTTGGTCCGTACGCAGATCCTGCCCTCGAGGTCGAACCTGGTGATACAATCGCAGTCGAGACAGTCGACGCTTTTGAGGGAAAGATCGAGTCCGAAGACGACAAACCGAGCGACGTTCTCGAGATGCCGTATTTGAATCCTCAGTCTGGACCGATTTACGTTGAGGGGGCAGAAAAAGGCGATGCGGTCGCTGTCACGATCGAATCAATCGAGCCCCGCGGGCCACAGCCTCGGGGGACGACCTGTCTTGTCCCCTACTTTGGTGGGCTGACAGCGACTGACAAAACCGCGATGCTCCACGATCCGCTTCCGGAGATTGTAAAGAAACTTGACGTAACCACCGAGGGCGTCGAGTGGGATGATGACATTACAATTCCGTACGAGCCGTTTATTGGGACGATTAGCACCGCCCCAGAGATCGATTCTGTTGGCGCGCTCACTCCACACGAACATGGCGGCAACATGGATCTCCCGGACGTAAATCCGGGAACGACAGTCTACCTCCCGGTGAGCACAGAGGGCGGGTTGGTTTATCTGGGTGATTGCCACGCTGCCCAGGGCGATGGCGAACTCTGTGGCGTTGCCATTGAACACCCAACGACCACCACGATCACCGTTGACCTCATCGACGACTGGTCTCTCGAGTGGCCCCGACTTGAGGATGAGGAGAAGATCATGAGCGTCGGCAGCGTTCGCCCGATGGAAGACGCTGCAAGAATTGCGTACCGCGATTTGATCGACTGGATGGCAGCCGATTACGGTTTCGACGAACTCGAGGCCTACATGCTACTCACGCAGGTCGGTGAGGTACGTCTGGGCAATATGGTCGATCCCAACTACACGATTGGGGCAGCGATCTCAAAGGAATATCTTCAGTAATAACGCAGAGAGTATAGTCAACAAACCATCGCCGACGCAATTTTACTCTGGACCAGCCGAGATCCCCTCATCAAAATATATGTACACCTCTTTTCAATTCTCTAGCATAGAGTCATACTATCGGACGGAACTATGTGAAGATTTTCGCCACCCGGGGCGGCGAAAATCTTTCACGACTTACGTCCGGCACCTATGGAAACGCTGCTGATTGAACAAACCACCGCTATCGATAAAATTGTTCCGTCCAACTGGTGTCTGCTGCCCTCACGGGTGGCAGGCGGTCAGAATCTTTTGCGGTGCGGTTG
>LKMM01000025.1 GCA_001563885.1 Natrialbaceae archaeon B1-Br10_E2g27 | reverse complement strand
GTTCTGGCCTACGTCAGCGTCGTGCTTGCGGGCCAGCTGGTCGGCCGGTGGTCGATCTCGGCGGCACTCACAAAGCGGCGCTCGCCGTAGTCGATACTGCGGAAGCCCGTGGTACTCGCGCTGTTATGTTTCACTGCGTTCGGTAAGACCCCGGCTCCGGAGGCCACACGCTTAGGATGTTGCCGTCCCTACGTTGGGTGATGACCGTCACCGTCCGGTATACGTGTCCACACTGTGGTGCCGTCACGAGCGTCGAACGCGAGCCCGATTTGGCGGACCGATCCGTGACAGTGCTGGCCCAGCCCGGCTGGGAGTACGCAGAGCCGGGAGACGACGACCTCGAGGAGGCAGACGGGATCGCCTTTGTCTGTGGCGAAGACGGTCGCGTGACCGACCTCGAGGGAACGGAGATAGCGGGCTGTGGCCGGCCGTACTATCTGAATTTCGTTCGGTTCGAACACGGTGTCGAACTCGAGCCGAATCCGCCGACCTACGATGGTCCGCGCTTTGATTTTCACGGCTAGGGGTCTGCGAACACAACCCTTTTCGACGACCGGCGGCACCTACCGACATGGACGAAGACGCCGTTTTCGACCGCCTCCGAACGGTCGAGGATCCGGAACTCGGGGATGATATCGTGTCGCTCGGACTGGTAAACGACGTCTCCATCGAGGACGAGACGGTTGCCGTCGACCTCGCGCTCGGGGCTCCATATTCGCCGACGGAGACCGCACTCGCTGGCACGGTGCGTGATGCCCTCGAGGCGGAAGGCTGGATGGTCGATCTCTCGGCGAGTATCCCAGACCGACTCTCGAGTGAGGAGCAGGTGTTACCGAACGTCAAAAACGTGATCGCGGTCGCCTCCGGCAAGGGTGGGGTTGGCAAATCGACAGTCGCTGTCAACCTGGCTGCAGGGCTCTCACAGCTCGGTGCCCGTGTCGGCTTATTCGATGCCGACATTTACGGGCCGAACGTCCCGCGGATGGTCGATGCAGACGAGCCGCCGCGGGCGACCGAAGACGAGACGCTCGTCCCGCCGGAGAAATACGGCATCAAGCTGATGAGCATGGCCTTTCTCGTCGGCGAGGGCGACCCGGTCATCTGGCGCGGCCCGATGGTTCATAAGATCATCACCCAGCTGACCGAAGATGTCGAGTGGGGCCATCTGGATTATCTCATCGTCGACCTGCCGCCAGGAACTGGTGACACCCAGCTGACGATGTTACAGACGATGCCCGTGACGGGGGCAGTCATCGTGACGACGCCACAGGACGTGGCACTCGACGACGCACGAAAGGGTCTCGAGATGTTTGCAGAACACGACACGGTCGTTCTCGGTATCGCCGAAAATATGTCTACGTTCGTCTGTCCGGACTGTGGGAGCGAACACGATATCTTCGGCTCCGGCGGCGGCGAGGAGTTCGCAGACGTCCACGAGTTGCCGTTTTTGGGCTCGATTCCGCTCGATCCCGCCGTCCGAGCGGGTGGCGACGGTGGCAAACCAACCGTCCTCGAGGACGGCGAGACGGGCGACGCCTTCAAAACCATAACCGAAAACGTCGCGAACAACACCGGCATCGTCCACCGCCGAGCGGTCTCTCAGCAGCGGCCTCCCGAACCCGCACACTCTGATCACTGACTTCTCTCACGAGTTCTGTCTGGGTCGTCCCTCGTATGGTTCTCATCACCATCCAATGGAGACCTGTGGTGTGCAAGGGTGGGGCTTATTCGCGTCTGGGTAGTTTGTTGTGTTAGGAAACCGCGACGGGAGGAACTCGTCGCTGACCCCAAGCACTTATGACTGACACGAAAACACCCATCGAAGCGACGTTCGAACTGCAGCGCCAGTCGATCAAACAGGGCCAGCAGTTTTTCGAGCACGGTCTCGAACTGCAAGAAAATGCCGCCGAGCGGATGATGAAAAACGGTTTTGCTGCCCAGCACAGTCTCCAGCGTCAGGGTACCGAACTCGCCCGGCAACTGTTCGACGCCCAACTCGAGGCGATGGAGTCGGCCCTGGATGAGGCCCAGTACGACGTTCGATCGACGATCGACGACCAGGTCGAGGTGAACGCCAAACAGACCCAGAAACTGCTCACCGAGCAGTACGACCAGGGTGTTGACTTGCTCAAGCAGATGATCCACGCCCAGTTCGACGCCCTCGAGTCGGCGATGGACCGCGATGGGGCTGACATCCGCTCGACCGTCGACGAGCAATTCGAGGAGTTCGAGCGAACACAGGATCGGACCTGGGCCGAGTTCGAAGCGGCCGTTGTCGAGTCGGTCGAGGAACTGACCGACCAACAACAGACCGTCCTCACGGAGTCGATCGAGTCGGTCCTCGAGGCGCACAAAGAGACCGAACAGCAGGCACTCGAGGGAGTCAGTCGAGCCGAAGAAACTGCAGGGACGGTCCAGCAAAGCGCCGAGTCGGCGATGCAGACGAGCCAGAAACAGGGCGAGGCGATGGTCGAGACGGGCCAGGCTCAGACACAGGGGCTGGCCGGCGACGCCGCCGACGCGACAGTCTCAGAGACGACGACTGCGATCGAATCGGCGGCCGAAGGGAAAGCGGATGAACACACCCTCCAGCACATCGACGGTGTCGGCCAGACGTACGCCAAGCGCCTCGCCGAGGCCGGAATCGAGACGGTCGAAGACCTCGCAACGACCGACACCGAGGCGGTCGCCGACGCAGCAGCGATCTCTGAAGACCGTGCGTCAGACTGGATCCAGGCCGCTCAATCGCAGGCATAATCCCTCCTCATCAACTGTGCCTGCCTGGTCCCCGCTGACGCTGGTCACACACCGAACACGGCCTCTCTCTGAGACTATTTACAATTGTTCAGTCGATCTACGCTCCCCTGGAACAAGCAGTTCCTCGAGGCGCTCGAGGGCATAAAGTGCGGCCCCGGTAGTCGCAAACGCTTGTGTGGGGAGTTCGAAGGCGATCCGACACCGGTCGGCTGTGAGGTCGTCGACGCGGTGGGTAGCGCCTGGAACGCCGGCAACCGACCAGGACCACTGGCGATCATCGACCTCGGTGATGGTAAAGGGTGTCCAGACGCCCGGGAGCCGAATCCGACCCGTGGTCCCCTCGCGGATGTGACGGTGGCTGGCGTCGACACCGCTGACGCCGGGCAGCCACTCCGGCCAGCGTCTGGTATCTATGAGTGTTGTCCAAGCGTCTTCTGCCGGCGCGGCGACGACGTGTGAGGCCTCGAGTCGGCGACCATCCGGTGTCCGGATCCACTGGAGTCGAGTCATGCTACCGAACATAGGGGTCTTGCCCTCTGGACTCTTGTGTTCGCGGTGGTTTGGTCCGGATACGTATCCAGCCGAGAGGATCACAACTACCTGACAGTCATTGCCGTCAGACTTTACTCAACCCGCTGCCTGTCTCGGAGACGAATGGCGATACTCGAGGTCGAGGGTCTCCGGAAGGAGTACGGCAATTTCGTGGCGGTCGAGGGAAGTTCCTTTTCGATCGACCGCGGCGAGGTGTTCGGGGTCGTCGGGCCGAACGGGGCCGGCAAGACGACGACGCTAAAGATGCTCGCTGGACTCGTCGAACCGACCGGTGGAACCGCTCGAGTCGCCGGCTACGAACCGGGTGAGCCGGCGATGCAGCGTCGGCTTGGGTTTTTACCCGAGGAGTCGCCGCTGTATGAGGAGATGACTGCTCGGAGCTATCTGCGATTTTTCGCCGACCTCTATGGCGTCCCCCGCGAGGTCGCCGACGAGCGAATCGAACGCACCCTCGACCGACTCGACCTCGAGCACCGCGACCGACGCCTCGGCAACGTCTCGAAGGGAATGAAACGAAAGGTTGCGATTACACGGGCGCTGGTCAACGATCCCGACGTGCTCATTTTCGACGAACCGGCGTCGGGCCTCGATCCGTTGACGACCAACTACATCATCGAGTTTACACGCGAGCTAAGCGAGGAGGGCAAGACCATCGTCTTTAGTGCACACAACCTCTTTCACGTCGAGAGTATCTGTGATCGAATCGCGGTGATGAACGAGGGGCGGATCATCGCTCGCGGGAGCGTCGAGGAGATCCGCGAGGCCCACGGCGGGACCGTCTATTACGTCTATGCGACGGTCGAGGGCAGTCATGGACTCGAGGCAGTCGAAACAGCCGACTCACCTGTGACGGTCTCTCGTGAAAACGGCCACGTCGAACACGTCGTCGAGGAGATGGCCCACGTCGAGGCGATCCGCGAGGCCGTCGAGGCCGCCGACGGCCGTATCACGGATATCCAGACGGAAACGCCGACGCTCGAGGAAATCTTCCTCGAACTCGCAAGCGACTCGCCCGAGGAGGCCGAGGCGTGAGTCGTAGCGAGGGCCCCTCGATTGGGCCGGCAGATGCCCCAGGCGATGGTGCCGACGACGGGTTCGCCAGCAAACTCAGACGTCTCGGTCGAATTGCCCGCTGGGAGGTAACTCGGAGTACCGGCACCATCGATCGGCGAACGCTCCTGATTTTGGTCGTGATGATCGCCGTCATCGGTGTCGTTGGATTCGTCGCAGCCGAAGACGGACTCGGACTCGATGATGAGATCTACGTCGTTGGCGTCGACGAGTCAAACCCATATCACGACGTCGCGGTTGAAGCAAACCAGTTTCGGCCGGTTTCGCTCTCGGATGTCGAGATTGCAGACGACGGCGAGAGCGGGAACGTCGACCTGGTGCTTACGCCAGACGGAGAGATTGGGTATGTCGGCCCCAACGGCGAAGCCGCCTACGACGTGTTCCGCAACGCCGTCGGTTCCTACAACGAGGGATTGATGGCCGCCGAAAACGACTCGCCAGCAGCGTATCCGGTCTTTGTCAGCCTCGAGTATCAGGATCGAAATCTCGGCTTGTTCGCCGAAGAGGGATTTGAGACGGAAGGTGAGACAGCCGGCGATGGTGAGCCAGGGAGCGGTGACGGTGGTGACACTGACGACGATACAGAGGCTGACGACGATACAGAGGCTGACGACGATTCGGGTATGACGACTGATCCAGACGCAGACGGCATGCCATCGACCGACGACGGGTTGCAGGTGCCGGATATCGGCGGTGGGGCAGGCGAGCAGACCGCCCCCGGCACTCCAGGAACGCTTTCGCCGCCGTTCCCATTTGAGGCGCTCGTGCTTGCGTTTTTGCTTATCGTCCCGATGAACTTCGTGATCCAGGTCTATGGCGGCTCGATCATGCAGGAACGACTCAAACGTCGCGGTGAGTTGTTGCTCGTCTCGCCGGCGAGTCGAACCGAAATCGTCGCCGGAAAGACGCTGCCGTATCTGCTCGGACTCGTGGGGCTGACAGCGGCGATTGTGCTCAGTATCGATGGCGGCGTGCTTTCGATCGCCGCAGTCTTTCCATTTGCGCTTTTGTTTCTGGGGGCGACGTTCGCCGGCGCGATGTTCGCCCGGTCGTTCAAAGAACTCACCTTCGTTACCGTGACTGTAAGCGTCGTCCTCACGACGTACGCGTTCGTCCCAGCGATCTTCTCCAACGTGACGCCGATTGCGCTCATCTCGCCGCTGACGCTCGTCGTTTTCGATCTGCAAGGCGAGTCGGTCGAACTGGTCGAGTATCTGTTCTCGACGGGGGCGTTGTATCTCGGCTCTGTCGTCCTGTTTTTGCTCGGTATCGGTGTCTACCGCGAGGAGGATATGTTCGCCCAGAAGCCGATTCCTGCAAAGATCATAGACGCTATCGTAAGCCAGATCGATTCGATCACCGCCCGCGTCCACGCGTATGCCAGCCCGTTCGTGCTCTCGATTCTGTCTATTCCGTTCGTCTTTGGGGCACAGTTACTCGGCGTCGCGTTGCTCTTTGCGATTCCTGACGCCGTCGCCTTACCGGTAATGTTCGTCTTTGCTGCTGCCGTCGAAGAGTTCGCAAAGAGCATCCACGTCTACGCCGGCTTCGCCCGATCGCGGTTCGACTCGACGATCCGGGTCGGTGCGATTCTGGGTGGTATCTCCGGCATCGGTTTTTTCCTCGGTGAAAAGGCCACTCACGCCGTCCAACTGGTCGGCATTCCCGACCTGTCCGTCGGCACTGCAGCCTTCGGCCCTGCGCTCTCGAGTGAGCCGCTCGTCCTCGTGGCACTGTTTTTTGCGCCGCTTGTCCTCCATATCGTGACGGCGGTCATTTCGACGGTTGGGGCGACTCGTGGACGGACCAGCTATGCACTCGCGTTCGTCGTTGCGACGATCGTTCACGTACTCTACAACCTGGGGGTGATCGCGCTTGTCGCGTGACCGAGCCGATACGGGTTCAGCCAGGCGAGAATCGATCCAGCGCGGTCCGAACCCGCCATCGGTTGACACCGAGGCCTCGAGATCCGTCTGGCACGCTCGATGGGCACTCATCCGCAGAGAACTCCAGTCGCTTCGCTCGGAGAAGACGATCATCCTTGCGATCGCCATTCAACTGTTTATCGCGGCGTTTTCGTCGTTTCTGGTCGTCGGCCTGGTCTCGATGTACGACCCAAGCGCAATCGAGGGCCAGGAACGAGCTATCGCAGTCACCGGCGAGGACACCGACGAACTGGCAGCCGTCGCCAGCCAGCAAGATGGACTCGGTGTAGACCGGTATGACGACCGCGCCGATGCACACGCTGCCTTCGAGGAAGGGCAGGTCGATGCCGTCCTCGACGCCAACAGAGACGACGAGGGTCGTCTCGTCGTCAGAACGACCGTCCCCGACGAGGGGCTGCAGACGACGGTGCTGGTCGTCCAGCTTCGTGAAGCCCTGGAGACTCTCGAGTATACAGAACGCATTGCCAACGCCGATCGACTCGCCGAACAGCCACTGTCGGTCCCGGAAGCGATCGAGGCGAGTCCCTACGCCGGATTTACCTACACCATCCTGTTGCCGTTGTTGCTTTTTTTGCCGGCGTTTATCAGCGGGTCGATGGTCGTCGACTCACTCGCCGAAGAACGCCAGCGAGGCACCCTCGAGTTGTTGCGGGTCGCGCCGCTTTCGTTCGTCGACGTAGTCGATGCCAAGCTGGTTGCAACGGCCGTGCTTGCACCGATTCAGGCGGCCGTCTGGCTTGCGTTGCTTGCGGTAAACGGGACGGCGATTGCACAGCCGTTTGCGCTTGTCGGGCTGGTGGCAGCCCTCTCGGTGCTGGTTGCCGCCGTCGGTGCGGGAGTCGCCCTCTATGCGCCCGAACGCCGTCAATCCCAGCTTTTGTACTCGGTCGGGATCGTCGGAACGCTCGTCGTCTCGACGGCACTCCCCGAACACCCTGCAAACACCGTCGCGAAATTCGCTACCGGTTCGGCCACCGCGACGAGTTGGCTCGCGCTTGCAGGCTATGGGATCGCCGCCGCCTTTACACTCCTCGCGCTCCGATGGTACGTCGACCGACTCGAGCCAGAATCGCTGTAAATTCATTCGGTAGCTCGCCCGAAGGAAATGACTTTACGTCATCAGTTCAATCAACTGGCATGGGATACTGCGGAGAGTGTGAGGAATCGTTCGAGGGGGCCACGATGGTGTGTCCAAACTGTAATACGCCACTCGAGGATCGATCCACGTCGACGTCGGAACGGACCGATCCCATATGGGACCACTCAGCGACCGACAGTTCGACGACGGATCGATCGGTCGACCCAACTGCAACCGCCAGTCACTCGAGTGAAACGACCAGCACACAGCCGAAAGACGGCGAGTGGGGTCGCCTGCGAGAGTCTCCCGAGACTGACTCGAGGCAGTCATCGGACTCCGTCCGTTCGGGACGCGAGTCCGGCGGTCACGATCCGTGGAGACGTGAGTCGGGTGGTCAGGGTCCGAGGAGACGCGGGCCGGATGGTCGAGATCCGAGGAGAGGCGAGCCGGGTGGTCGAGATCCGAGGAGACGCGATGATCGAGTGCCGACTGGACCGGCATATCACGAGACTGGCGTACTCGAGTACGGATTGAAGTTCCCGCTTGGAAAGGGTGGGAAACCGCTTGTCCTCGATTCGTTGTTGCTTTTTGCCTCGTTTCTTCTCGTCCCGCTTTTTACCTCCTATGGCTACTCCTATCGTGTCGGGCGGGCGGCCGCTCGCGGTGACGAGGAGCCACCGGAGCTAACGGATCTTGGTGGGCTCACGATCGATGGGCTGGCACTGACGGTACTGTATATCGGTGCAATGGTGCTGGGTCTCGGTGCGATGTTCGCCGGCGTCCTCCTCTTTGAGGTCCTCCCCGACTCACCTCCCGTCGTGACGGCGCTAACGGGTATGTCCGTGCTTGCGGCCCTCGTAGGGTTCTACGTTGCTGGTGCGTTCGTTCCCGTCCTGTTCGGAACCGGAAGCGTCTCGGAGACGGTTCGTGAGCTTCGGTTCCTGCGATTTGCGTTCACGATTCACTATCTCAAAGGGATAGCGCTCGTCACGGTTCTCTGGATAGCTAGTACCACCGCGTTATTTGTCCTGCTTATGCTTTTGGTTATTAGTATCATTGGTATGATCGTGCTCCCGTTTATCTATCTCGCATACGCCGTCTACATCACGAATATGTCGTGTGCTGTGCTGGGCTATGTCTACAACGAAGCGGCGAAAAACGGACGGATGCCGCCGGTCGACCGAACCGACGACCTCGGGCTTGTCGGCTGATCAGAGCGACGACCAGCAACGGCGTGCCTCTCCCCAGGAGGTAACCGTTGCGATCCAGCGAGCCGCGATGAGCTTTTTTAGGTTCTGTGCGGGGATGCCATCGAAGGTGTCGACGGGCAGTGAGATGCCGAAGGCGGGTTTGATCTGGTGGGCAACGGCTTCCTCACCGACGGAGACGACCGTCCCTTTGTCGTCGAACTCCCAGGTTTTGAGTGGTCGGCCTTCGATCGCTCGAGCGATGTTCTCACCGATGAGTTCGGCGGCCTGCCAGGCAGCCTGTGCAGTCGGTGGGGCGGGCTGGTCGCCCTGATCGACGATTGCTGAGTCGCCGATAGAGAAGACACGCTCGTCGGAGGTCTGGAAAGTTGCCTCGGCGTTGACGCGGTTGTGCTGGTTCTCCAAGTCGACACCGTCCATTGCATCGCGGCCGGTGATGCCACCAGTCCAGACGAAGACGTCGTGCTCGAGTGGCTCGCCTTCATCGAAGTGGATGACGTCGGCGTCGGCTTCGGTGATGGGATCGTCGGTGTGGATCTGGACGCCGGCGTCCTCGAGTTTGTCTCGAAGCGCCTGCTGGACTTCGGGGTCGTTTCCGGGGAAGATCTCTTCGAGTGCCTCGACGAGGTGGATCTCGATGGGAGCACGGTGGATATCACGGAACTCGGCGACTTCGCCGGCAGTCTGGATGCCCGAGAGGCCAGCGCCGCCGATGACGACCTGGGCGGGCTCGCTCCGGGTCGCATCCGTGCTGGCGTCTTTGACCGCCTCGTGGATCTCCATTGCATCATCTAAGCTCTTGAGCGTCAGCGAGTGTTCCTCGAGGCCGGGGATGCCGTAGTAGGCTGTCTGGCTGCCCAGTGCAACGAGGACGTAATCGTACTCGACGTCGTCTTCGTCGGCGAGTTCGATGACGCGGTCGTCGACATCGAGACCCGTTACGTCTGCCTGGATGAACTGGGTTGAACTGTTGGCGATTCGCTCGATCGGAATCGTGATATCGGATCGACGGCTGGGCTCGCGGATGACGCGGTGAACTTCGTGCAATACGAGGTGATAGTCCACGTCGGCAATCCACGTGAGCTCGGCGTCGGCCCCAAGTTCCGATTGAAGTGTGTTGATCGCACCAGCGCCGGCATATCCGGCACCGAGCACGACGACCTTCTCAGTCATAGTAGACAGTGAGCAATGGGCTGTTACAAAGGTGTTGGATCCCTCACCAGAATGGTAACTGCTGACACGTGTCTAGCTACTCGGCTCAAGATGGTCAGAGAATTCGCTTTCCGAAGGCGCTTGCGGTCAGTTCTGCGGCGAGCGTTGCCGTCTCGTTTCCTTCGTCGAGGATTGGATTTACTTCGACGACGTCCATCGACCGGAGGACGTTCTCGCGGTCGTGGCGGCGTGAGACGGTCTCGAGGGCGGAGTGGGCTTCGCGGTAGGTGACGCCGCCGCGGACTGGTGTACCGACACCGGGTGCGGTCTTGGGATCGAGCCAGTCGAGGTCGAGACTGACGTGGATACCGTCGGTGCCGTCGGTTGCCACGTCGAGTGCCTCTTCGACGACGGCAGTGATCCCGCGCTGGTCGATATCGGCCATGGTAAACGCCGTCATCTCGCTGTTTCGGACGAGTTCGCGCTCGCGTTCGTCGATGCTTCGAAGGCCGACGTAGGCAATCGATGCCTCACGGATACCGGGCGTCGTGGCCCACTCGAGGTCGCCGAACAGGCCACGACCGAGGACGGCGCTTACGGGCATCCCGTGGACGTTTCCGCTGGGTGAGGTCTCGGGCGTGTTGAGGTCGGCGTGGGCATCGAACCAGATTGCACCGATGTCGGCGTCGGTGGCCGAGCCGTTCATCGAGCCGATGGCCACGGAGTGATCGCCGCCAAGCACTAAGGGGAACGCGCCGTCAGCGAGCGACTCCGCGACCACGTCGGTGAGTCGGCGACAGACGGCTTCGATCTCACGGAGGAATTTCGCGTTGCCACCACTGGGCTGTTCGGCGTCGGGGTCTCGCTGTTCGGCCCGGGGTATAAACAGATCACCAGCGTCGGTGGGCTCGACGCCAGCGTCGAGGAGTTTTTCGGCCAGCCCGGCGTATCGAATCGCCGAAGGCCCCATGTCGACGCCACGTCGGTCTGCGCCATAATCCATCGGCGCACCGATGATTCGAACGGTCGAAACCATACGATGGCTTTGTAAGCCGTCGATTTGATGGTACCGACTGCTGATCTCGATGGCGACAGATTTAGGCGTAGACGAATCTAATTCCTACCACTATGATGCTGAGCGACGTGATGGAAGATTACTTAAAGGCCATCTATCAGCTCCAGTGTGAGGATGATGACCGAATCAAGACCTCCGAAATCGCCGCCGAACTCGACGTCACGTCGCCGACGGTCACGAGTATGATCGAGAAACTCGAAGAGCGGGAACTGGTCGACCGCGAGAAATATCGCGGAGTGACACTCACCGACGAAGGCGAAACCGTCGCCCTGGAGGTTATTCGCCACCACCGGCTGCTCGAGGCCTATCTCACCGAACATTTAGATTACGACTGGTCTGAGGTTCACGACGAGGCCGACCGGCTCGAACACCACATCAGCGAGGATTTCGAGGCTCGTGTCGCCGACGCCCTCGGCCAGCCCGACGTCGATCCACACGGGTCGCCGATTCCGGGCGTCGACCTCGAGCCACCCGAAGACCACGGTGGCAAGCCGGTTTCTGAGTTTACCGACGGTGACACAGTGGTCGTCGAAGAAGTCGCCGACCACGACGCCGAGGTACTCTCGTATCTCGCCGACCACGGCGTCGAACCCGGTGTTTCACTCGAGATTCTCGAAGTCGCTCCGTTCGGCATGATAACCGCCCAGGCCACAGCGGCCGACGAACCCGTCTCGCTTCCAAAAGCGGTGGCCCAACACGTCCGCGTCGCCGCTCCACAGCAACTCGAGCCCTGAGATTGTCAAAGTGGATTCGTCGCCCCAACGATTGAATCTCGGGTCGGAACGCATATGTTTTAGACGCGCCTAAATACGTCCTGATGAGTCTGTTTTCAGGCACCGTCGTCGGTGAGCGACCCCGATGACGAATCGACCGATCGTCGACCTTCCACGGTGGGTGCTTGCCCTCGGCCCGGTCGTCATACTGCTTCTGGCCTTTGGGCTGTTGGCCGTCGCGTTCCCCGCCGACCTGTTCGTCGCAACCGACGAAACCAGCACACTCGAGATGCTCGTCCTGTTGACGATCATCGGTGCGATTGCGGGAATCATTCCCGTCGCGATCGGGATGTGCTGGTTTCCGTTTATCCGGACGCTTGACCCACGGTATTTACATGCATTTTTGGCGCTCGCAGCGGGCGTGTTGGTGTTCATTGCCATCGAAATGACCGAAGACATCGTCGACAATGCCGTCGCCAGTGATAACCTGACGCTGGCTGCCATCCTTGCAGTTGCAGGCGTCGTCGGGACGTTCGCCGTCATGTACGCGGCGACGGCGTGGCGACACCGAACGATGGCCACAAGCGAGAAAAGCGGCCTCGAAATCGCATACCTCGTCGCGCTCGCGTTGGGGCTACATAGCATCGGCGAGGGCCTTGGCATCGGTGTTTCGTTCGTCCAGGGTGAGACGGCCCAGGTACTGTTGCTTGTCCTTGCGTTTATTCTCCACAACGTCATGGAAGGGCCAACGGTCGTTGCGGCGGTTGCACGCGACCGAACGACGCCGCCACTTCGACACTTCGCGGCGATGGGTACGATCGCAGGCGGCCCCGTTATTCTCGGCGGCTGGATCGGGAGTTTCGGCGCATCGCCACTACTCGCGGTATTGTTCTTTGCAATCGCCGTCGGTGCAATCGTCCAGGTCCTGATCGAAGTCGCCGAACTCGTCCGCATCGACGCCGGTACACTGCTGACGCGACTGAACGTCACGACCTTCGTCGGTGGCGTTTTACTCATGTTCTTGCTCGAGGACGTCCTCACCGACGTGCTCCTCGAGGGTGGCATGATCCCTGTGTGAGATAAGATATCAGTCTACACATCTACACGAATTCCCGGAAAACCAGTGACAAAACCAAACGAAACTGGATTTGAGCCGTTATTTCGAGTATCGGTACGTTGGAACACCAACCCGTCGGGTTTAAGGAATCCAATTACGAATTAAACCCTATGTCATCAATCGAACTGACTCCGAGTCAGAAAAAAATCCTCCGTGCGCTGACAAATCTCCACAAAGAATCCGAGTCGGCGATCAAAGGCGAGGACATCGCCGAACAGGTCGACCGGAATCCCGGAACCATCCGCAACCAGATGCAGAGTCTCAAAGCCCTCCAGCTCGTCGAGGGGGTACCGGGGCCAAAAGGTGGGTACAAACCGACCGCCGCAGCCTACGAAGCCCTCGAGATCCAGCAGATGGACGATCCGGCCTCCGTCCCGATCGAACACGAGGGTGAGCCCGTCACTGACGTTATCGTCGAGGAAATCGACCTCTCGAGCGTTCACCATCCCGAGCTTTGCCGTGCTGAGATCCACCTGCAGGGATCGATCGGGACGATTACCGAGGACGATCTGGTTATCGTTGGGCCGACACCGCTGTCGAAACTCCAGATCGAGGGTCGAGTCGATGGCAAGGACGATACGAACAATATCCTGATTCTCCGAATCGAGGACATGGTCGCACCGGCCGAAGAGCCGGAGCACTGACGTCGCTCGTTTCGTCTTCACCGCTCGGTCCCCGTAGCTAATGGTTTCCCTCAGTATGGCGGATACGGTACGCCAACTGCTGTTTTTAGTCGTCTTCGAGCGACGCCGCCGGGATGTCGTCGACGCTGGCGACGGCGTCTCCGTCTTCGACGTCCATGACAATGACGCCCATCGTGTTTCGGCCAACGGTCGAGATTTCGTCGACGCGGGTGCGAACGATCTGCCCGTTCTCGCTCATCAACACGAGGTGATCGTCGTCGGCGACAGCTTTGACCGCCGTCACCGGTCCGTTTCGCTCGCCCGTCTTGATATCGATCAGTCCCTTGCCGTAGCGTGACTGGGTTCGATACGCCGACAGCAGCGTCCGCTTGCCGTAGCCATTTTGGGTCACCGTCAACAGCGCCCGCTCGTCGTCTTCGTCGGTCGCGACTAAGCCGGCAACCGCATCGTCCTCGGTGAGTTTGATTCCGTTGACTCCGCGAGCGTTTCGCCCCATTGCGCGTACTTCGCTCTCATCGAAGCGGATCGTCATTCCACCCTCGGTGGCGACGACGAGATCGTTCGTCCCGTCGGTTACTTCGACGTCGACGAGTTCGTCACCGTCCTCGAGATCGGCAGCGATGATGCCCGTCGAGAGGATGTTGTCGAACTCCGCGCCTGCAGTTCGTTTGACGTAGCCGTTTCGGGTGGCCATCGTCACGTACTCGCCGTCGTCGAAGGCGTCGGTGTCGACGATTGCGGTGATATCCTCGCCGGGATCGAGGTCGAGGATGTTGATCGCCGATTTCCCTCTGGCTGTCCGGCCCATCTCGGGAATTTCGTAGGTCTTGAGCCGGTAGACCTGTCCCTGGTTGGTAAAGCAAAGCAGGTAGTCGTGGGTGTTCGCCCGGAAGACCGTCGTCACCCGATCACCGTCTTTGACGTCCGCACCGATGATCCCCTTCCCGCCACGGCCCTGCGGATCGAAGTTTTCGATCGGCATCCGTTTGACGTAGTCGTCTTCGGTCATGACGACAAACACCTCCTCTTCGGGAATGAGGTCCTCGTGGGTGACCGTCCCCTGGTCTTCGATGATCGAAGTGCGTCGATCGTCGTCGTACTCGGCTTTGATCTCTCGAAGTTCGGCTTTGATCACCGAGAGAAGTTCCGATTTGCTCTCTAAGATCTCGGTCAGCCGCTCGATTTCTGCGGTGACGTCTTCGTACTCGGCTTCGATTTCGGCGGCTTCCATCGAGGTCAGACTGCCAAGTTGCATCCGGACGATGTGGGCTGCCTGGTCGGCCGAGAACTCGAATTGCTCCTGTAGGCCTGCTTTAGCCGCCGACCGGTTCTCGCTGTTACGGATGAGGGCAACGACGCTATCTGCGTTCTCGAGGGCTTTCAGTCGCCCCTCTAAGATGTGGGCTCGATCCTCGGCTTCGGCCAGATCGTACTCGCTACGTCGGCGAACGACCTCACGGCGGTGAGCGATATACTCCTCGAGAGTTTCCTTGAGCGAGAGTACCTTCGGCTGGCCGTCGACCAACGCGAGGTTGATCACGCCGAAGGTTCGCTCTAAGTGATTCTCGAGGAGTTTGTTCTCGACGATCTCTGCGTTTGCGCCGCGTTTGAGTTCGATGACGATGCGAACGCCATCGCGGTCGGATTCATCGCGCAGGTCAGAGATTCCCTCCAAGTTGCCGTCAGTGACGTCTTCGGCGATCCGTTCGACCAGTCGGGCTTTGTTCGACTGGTAGGGGAGTTCGGTGATGACGATCCGTTCGCGACCCGATTTCCACTCTTCGATTTCGAACTCGGCTCGAACCCGGATTCGGCCGCGACCGGTTTTGTACGCCGAATAGATCGCATCGCGGCCGACGATGTTCCCACCGGTGGGGAAATCCGGCCCCTTTATGTGGTCCATCAGGTCCTCGACGGTCGCGTCGGGGTTGTCGATGAGTTCGATGGTTGCGTCGATCACCTCACCCAAGTTGTGTGGCGGGATGTTCGTCGACATGCCAACGGCGATGCCCGAGGAGCCATTGACCAACAGGTTCGGAAACGCCGCCGGCAAGACGTCCGGTTCCTGCAGTCGGTCGTCGTAGTTTGCAGAGAAGTCGACAGTATCCTTCTCGATATCCTCGAGTAGTTCCTCGGCGATTGCGCCCATCCGGGCTTCCGTATACCGCTGGGCTGCAGGTGGGTCACCGTCCATCGAGCCGAAGTTGCCCTGGCCGTCGACGAGGGGATAGCGCATCGAAAAGTCCTGGGCCATCCGGACGAGGGTGTCATAAATTGCCTGATCGCCGTGTGGGTGATAATCACCCATCGTCTCGCCGACGATCGAGGACGATTTCCGGTGGCTACTCCCCGAGGAGACCCCCATCTCGCCCATGGCATACAGAATCCGGCGATGGACGGGCTTGAGACCGTCTTCGACGCGGGGAAGCGCACGACCCGCGATGACGCTCATCGCGTAATCGATGTAGCTCTGTTCCATCTCGTCTTCGATACGGACGTTCTCTACGGCTCTGGCCTGGATATCGGTCGGATCGGGTATGTCTGAACTCATATGTCGATCCATTC
>LKMM01000024.1 GCA_001563885.1 Natrialbaceae archaeon B1-Br10_E2g27 | reverse complement strand
CAGGCCGATGGTCGGATGGGAGTGTCCGACTAACCCACGGGAAGCCTCGGGGTCGTACGGAAATCTTTGATTTCCGTGATGACGAGAATTTCCGATTCTCGAACCACTTGACCCCGAGGCGGTTCACGCCTCGAGTGTCCATCGATGTTATGTATCGGCCGCTCATACTGGCCACGCGTGCCCGATGATGCGACGCTGAGCGATTTCCAGAGCGACGACCGACGACTCGAGGAAGATACCGACGACGCTGGGGACGGTGAGAAGACACCCCAGCCAGTCTACGCCTGGGGGAGCTACCGGTGTTCGGCATGCGATAGCGCGGTCCCCCGCGTCTGGAACCAGGAGGGGACGTACGTCTGTCCTGCCTGCAAACGATGGTAAGCCCTCCATGCGGTCGGTCGATTGCAGCGACTGCAGGAAGCTGTCTCCCGAACATTTATATCCTCGACGTGGGTCTGTAGGGATGCAATGGCGAAAGGTACGGTCGAGTTCTTCAACGACACTGGCGGCTACGGTTTCATCGAGACTGACGATGCGGACGAGGACGTGTTCTTCCACATGGAAGACGTCGGCGGCCCTGACCTAGAGGAGGGCCAGGAGGTCGAATTCGACATCGAGCAGGCCGACAAAGGCCCGCGCGCGACGAATCTCGAGCGGCTGTAAGTCGACTCAAACCAGAGGTATCGTTTTCAGACTGTTGACTGCCCAGCCGCGGCTGTCCCGATTGCCGCCGGGCCAACACATTTGTTGCCGGGAAATGGAGCGACAGGTACTCGTGGCATCTGTCGTCTTCGAACACATGACTGGCACAACACATATGTCTCGATATCCCCCAACGAAGGTATGTGCCGCGCTCGAACGCATCTACAGGTTCACGACCGCCCTCCCCGTGTCCGACCGCAGGTGAGCGATGAGCGACGCTGACCCACCCACTCTGACCGACGTCACCGAAACGCCACTCCCACTGTCGGCCGTCGCTGACCTCGCCGAACGAATCGAGACAAACGTCGCAGACGTTATCGTCGGCAACGAAGCCGTCGTCGGTCACATCGTAACGGCACTGCTCGCACGTGGACACGTCTTACTCGAGGACGTTCCCGGCGTCGGCAAGACGATGCTGGCCCGTTCGATTGCCCGCTCGGTCGACTGTCGGTTTCGACGGATCCAGTTTACCCCAGATCTGCTCCCGACCGACGTCACCGGCGTCAACGTGTTTAACGAAAAGAGCCGCGAGTTCGAGTTCCAGCCAGGCCCAGTCTTCGGAAACATCGTCCTCGGTGATGAAATCAATCGTGCGCCGCCGAAAACCCAGTCAGCGCTACTCGAGGCGATGGAAGAGCGTCAGGTCACCGCCGACGGCGACAGCCACAACCTGCCAGATCCATTTACCGTAATCGCCACCCAGAACGCCGTCGAACCCACACGAACCTACGAGTTGCCGCTGGCCGAATTCGACCGCTTTATGAAGAAACTCGAACTTGGCTATCCCGATCCCGACGCGGAGGCTGTCTTACTCGGCCGGGCCGTTGGCACCCACCCGATCGAGAGCCTCGAATCCGTGACCGACCGGGAAACGCTCGTTCGGGCACGCGAGACGGTCGCGACAATCCGGGTCGAAAAGCCGGTTCGGTCGTATATAACTCGACTCGCAGGCTACACCCGCGAGCACGCCGAAATCGGGGTCAGCCCCCGCGGCTCGATTGCCTTACTGCGCGCCGCTCAGGCTCGAGCCGGCCTCGACGGCCGTGAGTACGTCATCCCCGACGACGTCCAGACCGAAGCGCCGGTCGTCCTCCCCCATCGGATTCGAACGACCGGCCGCGAGGACGCCAAGACAGTCGTCTCGGACGCCCTCGAGCGAATAGCCGTCGAACCATCATAGATGCGACCAACGATCAGAGCCTGGAGTGTCGTCGTCGTCGTCGTCGCCGCAGTCGCGATGAGCTGGCAGTATGGCCCCCGCTCGCTCAACGCCGTCGTCACACCGCTTCTGGTCGTCCTCGGTGTAGCCATCGTCTCGATGGCACTCGTCGATCGACCAGTCGTCGACCGACACCCAATCGAGCCCGGTTTCCCCGGCGACCGTCGCACCGTCGCGATCACCGTCACGACAGATTCGGCGATCACTGCGACCGTCCGTGATACCGTCGGCTCCGGGCTCGAGACCGACACGAAGCCGGCCGTCGAGACCACCCTCGAGGGCGAGTCTCGACTCGAGTACGAGATCGATCTCCGCGATCGGGGTGAGCAGACGGTTGGGCCGCTGTCGATCACCGTCACCGACGTCTTCGGGCTCGTTTCCCGTCGGTTCGAGTACGAGGCGACGACGGATGTCCTGGTCTATCCCCGAATTTATGCGATCGACGGCGACCTCGCAGGCGATGTCCGCGCGCTCGTCGAATCCACCGGCGAGACTCGAGACGAGTTCGACCACCTCCGGGCATACCAGCCCGGCGACCCCCGACGAGCCGTCCACTGGAAGGCAAGCGCGAAACAACCGGACGACGACCTCGTGGTCGCCGAACGCGACGCTACCGACACGGCTGACTCGGTCACGATCGCCGCGGCTGGCTCGCCCGACGACGAAGACACCCTCGCAAGTGCAATCGCGACGGTCGCGACCGTCCTCACGGAGGTGAACGTCCCCGTGGCGCTCGAGACGACTGCGTGGGAGTCCACCCCACCAGACGCTACCAACTACCGCGACCTGCTCGCTGCGTTAGCGGTCACAAACGGCAGCGACTTAGAGAGTCAACATCCGGAGCGAGCCGACGTGGTCGTCCGGGTCGATGGGACGAAGCCAACCGTCGTCGTCGGCGACCGCACACTCCAGTTCGAACAGCGCCACGCTGCGACGGTACAGACTGACTCGGGACAGGCTGTCGACGCCATCTGTGACGGTGGCGACCGACAGTCGGAGGTGCGTTCGTGAGCACCGACACCGGCCGATCGGCGAAGACGATCGAACTCGGCGTCGACGGGAGCGTCGGCTCCCGGACGTTCCGAACGCTCGCACTCGGCAGCATCGTCGTGCTCACCGCGTCTTACGTGAGCGTGCTGCGGGAGGTCACCCGCGTCGTCGGCGGGACCGAACTCCTACTAGCGCTCGTTGGGGCCATGTTCGTGCTGGCGACGATCGTCGCACGGGTGGTCCGGCCCCGAACCGCGACAGCCCTCGCCATCGTTGCCGCCGTCGCCGGCTTTGCTTACTATCTCGAGGCAGCCGGCACGGACATCGGCGTCGTCAGTTCGGTCGCCGACGAGATGGTCGCCGATACGCTGACGCTCGCGACCGGGCTGCCGTTGCTCCAGATGATCGAAGCAGGCGTCTGGACGCTCGCGTTTGCACCCGCGCCCGTCTTTCTCTCGTGGTATCTCGCACTCCGCGGTCGGTACGCGCTCGCGGTCGTCCCCGGAACGCTCGCGCTGTATTTTCTCGTCCTGACGGGCGATGCCGAGACGATCGTCACGTTGCTTGGGACGCTTGCAGCGATCGGCGCGGTCGGCTTCGGCGAACTCGCCCGCCGGGGCGGTTCGGTCGGTCAGGCGGATCTGGTCGCGATCTGTTTTGCCATAATCGTTGCCCTCTCGCTGTCGGTGACGTTCGTCCCCGGCGGCCCCGCAACGCCGGCAACGGCTGGCGGCACCGACGACGGCACTCTCGAGGGGGCGATCGACGCCGCTCCCGAACGATCGGGGATCGCCGGCTCGGTCGACCTCTCGCCGGAGACCCGATTTATCGGGACCTCGGAGCAGCCCACATACTGGCGGACGGGCGTCTACGATCGGTACACCGGTTCCGAGTGGCTCCGATCCGGCCAGGAAAGCGAGTTCGACGGCCGACTCACGCCACCGCCCGGCGAGTACGAGACAGTCGAGCAGACCGTCCGGGCCGAAAGCCCGCTCGGGACGATCCCCGCCGCCGCCCAGCCGCTGTCGCTCGAGGGTGATCCCATCGAAGATGCGACCGTCTCGAGTCACGGCCAACCCCATCCCGAATCGACGATTCACGATGGTGGGGAGTATACCGTCCAAAGTGCCGTCGTCGACCCACCCAGCGACGAACTCGAAACGGCTGGAACCGACTACCCCGAGGAGATCGAAGCCCACTATCTCCAGCAACCCGAATCCACCTCGAGTGCGTTCGAACGACGGACGGCCGAGATCACCGCCGACGCCGAGACGCCCTACGAGACGGCCATCACGGTCGAACAGTACCTCCGGGAATCATACGAGTACTCCCTCGAGGTCGACCAGCCCGACGGTGACGTCGCCGAAGCCTTTCTCCTCGAGATGGACGAGGGGTACTGTGTCTACTTTGGGACCACGATGGTCCAGATGCTCCGTTCTGAAGACGTCCCCGCACGGTACGTGACGGGCTATACGTCCGGTGAAGAGATCGACGACGATACCTACGTCGTCCGCGGGCTCGACGCTCACGCCTGGGTCGAAGTGTATTTTCCCGGCCACGGCTGGGTACCGTTCGAGCCCACTCCGCCGGGAGACCGCGACGATGTCCACCAGGACGCCATCGAAGAACCTGACCCCGATGCGTTCGAACCCGACGACGAACCGGACGAACCGACTGAGGACGAACCCGGCGCACCCGAACACGTCCAGAACGACTCAGCCGACGATGCAGGCGACGACGACGTCCCCGAATCCGAAGAGACCGAACCCGAACCCGAACCGCCGGCAGACACCGATTTCGACACCGAACCCGACGACGAGTTCCCAATCTCGATTCCTCGAGAGACGGTCGCACTCGGTGCCCTCTTCGGTCTCGGCCTCGCTGCCGCCATCCGCCGGAGCGGCGCGACCGGCCGGGCGAGACGACGCGTTGGGATCTACTGGCACGGTAGACGCAGTGAGCCCGACCAGGACGTCGAACGCGCCTATCGCCGACTCGAGTCGCTGCTCGCCCGACAGTACCGGCCGCGTCGGCGTGGGGAATCCCCTCGCCGCTATCTGACCGCACTCGCCGACTCCGCGCCCGAGGACTCACTTCCTCACGATCCTCGCCTCGAGTCCGTCCTCGAGGGGTACGAACGTGCGGTTTACGGTGGCGGCGTCGACCGGGAGACCGCAGAGAAAGTAATCGAACGCGTCGATGAGCTAACGAGAGAACGATTGCCCGTCGTCGGCCGACGGTGAACTGAACTCCCGTAGCGATACGTGGGCAGTAAACTGCCCTTCCGTATTGATACCTGGGCACCCCAACGCAGTCGCGTGGGTCACGGCTTGGGCTACTGCTCGTCGATTTTCCCACAGTATTTGCACTCGAACGTCTTCACGCCGCGTCCGATCTCGATCCAACTGAGTTCGTACTCGTGTGGACAGACACCCTGAAACACACGTCGAGTTATTTCGACCATCTTGTGGCATATTACCCAGACTGACGCACATATACGTTACTTTGGTCATATTTTACCCCCTTTGATCGATACTAGTCCTTTTATCTGGGATGATTGGCACTTCGAGTGCTGGTCGGTGATACCCAGCCCAGTCGACTCCCACGGCAAAGCGGTTCGAAAGAACTCCCCCGCGTCAATAAAAAGAACCGCACGAGAGCGCCTGGCTCCCGATAGTGTTTAATATGGTCATTTCGTACCTTGGGACGTAATGTCGGAAGTCTGCTCGACGTGCGGGCTGCCCGAGGAACTCTGCGTCTGTGAGGACGTAGCCAAGGGCCAACAGCAACTCAACATCCGCATTGACGAGCGCAGATACGGAAAAGAGGTAACGATCATCGAAGGATTCGATCCGAAAGACGTCGACCTAGATAGTCTGTCGTCGGATCTCAAATCAAAGTTCGCCTGTGGCGGGACTGTCGAGGATAGCCACATCGAACTGCAGGGCAATCACACCGGCCGCATCGAAGAGTTCCTTCGGGACCGCGGCTTCAACGTCGCCTAATACTATCGGACGGAACTATGTGAAGATCTTCGCCACCTCGGGGCGGCGAAAATCTTTCACGACGTACGTCCGGCAGTATAATGCCCGCAATGTCCCAAACCGGCTTCCGAACCGCGCGGTCATTTTCGACGCCGTTGGCGATACCGCAAGCAGAAGCTACTACCTGGTATTAAATGGACAGCTCTCTAACAGGCCAGTAATGCCCTCCCCACCGGACGAAGCGCAGTCCGATTCACACCACTGCCCGCAGTGTGGCGTGGCCGTCGCCGATGCAGCTAGCTACTGTCCACAGTGTGGCGTTTCGCTTGCCACCGATAGCCAGCCAACCCACTGTAGAAACTGCGGTGAGCCGTTCGACCCAGCCGACTCGTTTTGTAGTTCCTGTGGTACGGCGCGATCACAACCGGCAACCGGAGACGCCACCGGGGCCACCGACTCGAACGAACGCGACTTTCGACGGCAGGTCCAGACCTACCTCGCAAACGGCTGGGAACTGAAACACGATTACGGCGACCGCGTGGTGTTGGTCGACCGGGATATCGGCTCGCTCGGCATCCACGTCGTCCTCTTTGTGCTCACCGGCGGCCTCGGCAACCTCCTGTATGGCTGGTATCGCTACTCGAGTCAGGCCACGACGGTACGACTCTCCGTCGACGACGAGAATCCACCATCGCCTCACGAGGCCACCGAAGTGACACGATCAGACGACGTGGTTGCCCACCCAGTAACCGACGACGGTGCAAGCGAGTTCGCCACTATCGCCTGGTATGGACTCTGTGCGCTGGCCGTGTTGTTCGGACTCTATCTGGCGTTCGTCGGCGCGATGATCGGTTCGCTGGCGTTGGTCGGAATTGGCCTCTTTTTCGGACTGATGGGAGTCGGCCTCACGCCACCGGTCAGAGAACGAATCGATCGTCGCCACAGCCTCACCAGTTTCGGGCGGGTTCGAACCGTCGACAACCGCGTCATCGGCCCCGACGAACAGTGCAACGAGCGCTGTACTGCCTGTGGTGGTTCGATCGAAACCGGCCTCGTTCGACGGCGTCGGGATGAAACGGTCGTTGCCGGCTTCCCAGTTCGAACCCACGACCTCTCATACAACCACTACTGCAGCGAGTGTGCCAGGGCGGAATTTACCAGCCAGGAACGCGCCGATGGTCCACTGGACGAACCTGTGCCATCGTCGGATACAACCGAGACAATGACCGAGACGGGCCGGTATAACTCGAGCGAGCATCTCCACGAAGACTCGAGAAACTGACGCTGTTAACAGGTGGTGTTTTCCCGAAGCAACGGTAGTCCTGAACGGGAGAGTTCCGAACGGTAACGACGAAGACAAACGCACGCACAACGAGGATCGACTCGAGGTATGATGGCGACCACCCACGTCTTCGCTGCGCTTGCGGCAATCACGCCGGTGGCCATCGTTGTCCCTGAATTTGCGACGCCGCTTGCTGTCGGTGCGATTCTCGGTGGTCTCGCCCCCGATTTCGATCTTCTTTTTGAGCACCGCCGGACGTTTCACTTTCCGGTTGCCGGCGTTCCGGTCGCCGTCGGTGGAATTACACTCGCCGGACTCGCCCCCACAGCGGTGACTGTCGCGTTCGCAGCGTTCACCATCGGTGCGTGGCTCCACGCGGTAAGCGACGCCGCAGGCGGTGGCCCGGAGATGGACCCGTGGAACGATCCGAGCAATCGGGCCGTCTACGACCACGTCCGCGGCCAGTGGCTCCGGCCACGACGCTGGATTCGCTACGATGGCGCACCCGAGGACACAGCCATCGCAATTGCGCTCTCGTTCCCGGTGCTTGTCGTCTTCGACGGCTGGATCTCGGCAGTCGTCGCCGCCGGCATCGTTGTCTCGCTCGGATACACACTCGTTCGGCGGCGACTGGTTGGCTGGCTCCCAGACTGGCTCGAATAACCGAACTTGCAGCTGCCGGGTCGAAGTCGGAACCCTGATAGCGTCGCTCTCTAAGCCAAACGTATGGTCGATCAGTTTTTCGCACAGACAGCCCATCTCATCTTTGCTGCACTCTGGGCAGGGAGCGTCTTCTACGTCGCGTTCGTCGTCCTTCCGCTGGCTCGAGACGGTGCGTTCAATACGACGGCACCGCTTGAGGTGATCTCTGCGAAACTGACGACGATTTCACGTATCAGCGCCCTCGTCTTGCTTCTCACCGGCGGCCACCTCGCGGGGACCCGATACACGGCCGACAGCCTCGTCGAGACGACCAACGGCCAGCTTGTCATCGCGATGGTCGTCCTCTGGGCGTTACTGGCGATGTTCGTCGAAATCGGCGCAAAACGTCTCGAGGCGGGACTCAACGGGAAGAAACTCCGCGAACCCGCAGCCGACGCGCTGGGACTGTACCGGGCTGGGGCGCTCGTCGGTATCGCCTTGCTCGTCGTCTCCGGGGCCATTACGAGCGGCTTCGCAGCCAGCCTCTGATCGCGTCATCGAGACCACAAATGCGACGTTTTTGGTTTTCAGCCGACAGAATCGAACGTTCTGGCGAAAGATACTTAGTCAGTTGCTGTAAGGTACTGCGTAATGTTCAGGCGGAACGATCTGGCGCTGTCGTTGCTTGCGGTCGGGGCGGCCGCGGCCGCCGGCTACCTCGTTCGGGCCCGTCGAGCCAACGACGCCACCGGACGCTCGAAAGCCGACGTCGGCGCGCGACTGCTCGCAGACGATGACATCCCGACCGACGCGACGGTCGTCGACGTCACCTCACGGCAACTCGCCGACATCCCCGGTGCCCGACGGGCGATCGCTCGAGCCATCAAAAACGACGCCCGCGAGGAGTGGGAACACGTCACGATCGAACGCGACGGTGCGTGGTCGGTCGTCGACGCCGTCCGCGAGTCGCTTCCGTACTACGACGGCGGGGACAGTGAGTACAACGGCGTCTACGTCAACTACGGCGGCCGAATCATCGTCCTCGATGCCATTGGCTGGGCCAGACTCGAGGAACCGCCGTACTGATCGGCACCGATCTCCCTCGAGGTGTAAATCATAACCACTACCACCCAGCGTCGCCGAACGGCGGGCATGCAACTGGGCGTAATTGGACTCGGACGGATGGGACAGATTGTCGTCGACCGCGTACTCGAAGTCGGCCACGAGGTCGTTGCCTTTGACCTCGACGCTGAGGCGGTAGCCACGGCTGCTGACGCTGGCGCTGAACCCGCCGAATCGATCGGTGATCTCGCAGATCAACTCGGCGAAGACAAACGCATCTGGCTTATGGTGCCCGCCGGCGCACCCGTCGACGCCGCCCTCGAGGAACTCGAAGACCACCTCGACAGCGAGGATATCGTCGTCGACGGTGGGAACTCGTATTTTGAAGATTCGATTCGGCGCGCCGAGTCGACCCCCGCGGCGTATCTCGACTGTGGTACCTCCGGCGGCCCCGCCGGTGCCGAACTCGGCTTTTCGCTCATGATCGGTGGACCCGAGTGGGCCTACGACGAACTCGAGTCGGTCTTTACCGCCGTCGCCACCGGTCCCGACGGCCACGAACACATGGGTCCGGCAGGTTCGGGCCACTACGTCAAGATGGTCCACAACGGCGTCGAGTACGCACTGATGCAGACCTACGGCGAGGGCTTTGAGCTCCTCTCTGAAGGCCGGTACGACCTCGACCTCGAGGCCGTCGCGTCCGTCTGGAACAACGGCGCGGTTATTCGTTCGTGGCTGCTCGAACTCTGTGAAGAAGCCTTCCGCGAGGAGGGCTCGGACCTCGGAACGGTTGCCGACCGAATCGAAGGCGGTTCGACTGGCACCTGGACCGTCCAGGAAGCGCTCGAACAGGAGGTCCCGCTCCCGCTGATTTACACCGCACTGGCCGAACGCTTCGGCTCTCGAGCCGACGACGGTCGCTTTTCTCGTCGGCTGGCCAACCGACTCCGATACGGTTTTGGCCGCCACGAGGTCCCTCGCCGGGATTGATACTATCGGACGGACCTGTGGTGATCTCCATTTCGTAGCGGCGATTCACGACGGACGTCCGGCAGTATGAGCAAACCAGCAGACGTTGGCATGTTCGGCGAGTCTGTTGCTCAATACGAACGAAGGAAGCCGACATCGTCGGGAGATTGTCACGTTCAACGCAAGCGTCGAACGCACCGTCTCGAACGGTGTGTCATCGACCACCCGAAAGCGAACAAGGGCTAGCGCTCAGAGTGCCATCTCCTCATCGTCTTCGCCGTCCTCGAGGTCGTCACCATCCTCGAGGCCATCGTCATCCATCCCATCGTCTTCGTCGTCCTCGAGGCCGTCATCGTCATCATCCTCGAGGCCATCGTCTTCGTCGTCACCATCCTCGAGGCCATCGTCATCCATCCCATCGTCATCCATCCCGTCGTCTTCGAGGCCGTCATCGTCACCATCTTCGAGGCCATCGTCGTCCATCCCATCGTCATCCATCCCGTCGTCTTCGAGGTCGTCCTCGAATTGGTCATCCATTCCCTCTTCGTCGAGGTCCTCTTCGTCATCGGCACATCCGGCCAGGCCAACCGCCAGTCCTGCACCCATCACGGCGGTCAAGCGTCGTCGCGTCAACGTTCGTTTTGACATGCTGCATTCGGACCCACTACCTCAGAGAAATAATGCCGGGTGATCAACCGGCCGAATTACTAACAGTTCGGGACAGTTAAGCCGAATTAACCGTGGTAGTATCTGCTTTCTTCGGCTGTACGTACCGTCAGCTATCTCTAGGTTTTATGATCGGCGAAACAGTGTCCCGTCGCGTCGTCACCGTCCGGTTATCCAGTCGATACAGCCGTGAGCATTTAGCCCTTCGTCTGGAAGCTTCGGTATGGTCCTATCACGTCCCCAACCGGACGGCGATTCGCGTACCGTTCGTTCGGACGCCGACGGCGAGGGACCGCGGTCCGACCGGGCCGGCCGGCGGCCGTTTGCAGCCGCGACCGGCGCGGGTATCCTCGGCTCGTTGGCTGGCTGTCTCTCGCTGTTCCCCGGCGAAACTGACGACGACGAAACCGACGCGTTCGAGTCCAACCCGATCGACGACATAGCAGCCGACCCTGACGACGCCGATAGCGTCGACGACCTCCCGTTGTACGATGTCCACACCCACATCATCCCGGTGCAATCACGGGGCAACGACCCGCTGTTCGTCGACGAACTTGTCGACTGGATGGACCGAAAGGGAATTGACGTTGCAAACGTCCTCGCGCTCGACTCGCCCGAAGCCTACCCCGTTGCCGCCTCGAGCTGGTGGATCGTCGACGAAGTCGCCACCTACCCGAATCGACTCATCCCCTTCTGTACTGTCGACCCTCGATCGCTCGAATACGGCGAGGAACCCGTCGAGGAAGTCCTCGAGAGCTATCTCGAGGCAGGAGCCCGTGGCTTTGGCGAACTCAAAGCCGGCGTCGGAATCGACGACGAGAGAGCCGACACGCTCTATGAACTCTGTGCCAATCACGACTTGCCCGTTCTCTTTCACACCGACGAAACCGCGATGACCGACACGATCGGTCTCTCCGGTCTCGAAAGCGTTCTCGAGTCGTTTCCGGACGTCAATTTCATCGCTCACGCCCACGGATGGTGGATCCATATTTCCGACGGTGTCGACACGATGGATCGCACCGGCGCACACGACGGCCCTGTCGAAGACGGCGGACGGGTGCCCGAACTCCTCGCCGAGTACGACAATATTTACGGTGATATTTCCGCAGGTGCGGGCTGGGATGCCCTCAGCCGAGATCCCGAATTCACACAGGAGTTTTTCGAAACCCATCACGAACAACTCATCTTCGGCACCGACTACCTCTTTCCCGACCAGCACGTTCCACAGTTTGAACTCTTCGACAACGTTGAGCTCGACCTCGAGGCGTGGGCCGATATCCGATACCGAAACGCCGCGTCGCTTCTCCGATAGGGCCACGACGGTGGTGACCCGCTTACCGGAACCGTCGGTAGGCCCGCAACAAAAGCGAGACCGCCGTCCCGAAGCCGGGAATTCTCGAGGAAACCGCCGCTGCCCCGAGCAACAGTGCCCCGGCTTTGGGCCGCCCCTTCGTAAACTCCATCGCCGCGTCGATGACGGTCGTGATGACGCCTGCGTTTTTCAACAGATCGCTCCGATTGCTGTTGGCTGTCGAAACCATACGCGACGAACGACAACGTCGATAAAAAGGGATGACCTTGCGCGTGCGGTGGGTGTATCGAGGTGGTTGTTGCTCACTCCTCTCTTTTCTTAGGGCTCGCTACCTTCGCCGTTTGCTTTCTCGAGAAATTCGTCACCTCATTGCTCCCCTTTCGCTATCGGGGCGCGGATCAAATTGCCCCACTCGGTCCAGGAACCGTCGTAGTTGTGGACGTCTTCGTAGCCGAGCAGTTCCGAGAGAGCAAACCAGGCGATCGCCGACCGTTCGCCGACGCGGCAGTAGGTGACGACCGACTCGTCGCCGTCGATGCCGGCTTCGGCGTAGAGCTCTCTGAGTTCCTCCGGTGGGAGAAAGCGGCCATCGTCCTGTAAGTTCGTCGGAACCGGAACGTTCGAGGCACCGGGGATGTGGCCGCCGCGCTGGGCGGTTTCGTCGAGTTCCGGTGGCGCGATGAGTTCGCCAGAGAACTCCTCAGGCGAGCGAACGTCGACCATCGGCAGGTCGGCCTCGCGGGCCTTGTCGACGTCGTCTTTGTACGCGCGGATGCTCTCGAAGGGACCGCGGGCGTTGTACTCCTGGGCTGAAAACGCCGGTTCGTCTTCGGTCAGTGGATAGTCATTTTCGACCCAATAGTCTTTCCCGCCATCCAAAACGCGGGCGTCCTCGTGGCCATAATATTTGAACTCCCAGTAAGCGAAGACGGCAAACCAGTTGGGGATGTGACCATCGCCGTAGAAGACGACCGTCGAATCCTCGGTGATGCCGTGTTCGCCGAGCAGTGTCTCGAAGTCGTCTTTTTTCAAAACGTCTCGCTGATCCTGATCGGAGAGGTCCTCCGCCCAGTTGAAGCCAATCGCACCCGGGATGTGTCCCTCGCTATACAGAGAGGGAAACTCGTTGTCCGGCGGAGTCGGGCTCTCGATTTCGACCAGTCGATACGCCGGATCGTCCGACTGGAACTCCTCGAGATGGTCCTCAACCCATTCGGCCGTGACGAGTACGTCAGTGTCGTAATCGCTCATACGAGTGCTTCTCACTCGAGAAGCCACAAATAGCTAACAGCAGCGGTGGGTGTCGACGCGACCTGTGACGAGCGGGGCCTGTCTCGAGGGCGTCGATTTCGACTCTCTCGAGTCTCGGATCGTCGCTTTCGAGAAACGTACCCGTCAATTGTCGGTATCCCTTTCGTTCGGACTTCCGGCAACGAGTGCCCCAGTCGCCGAGGCGGCCGAACCTGTTCGATTTGTTTAACGTCGTCGACCGATACGCCTACCCGTCGTGGCGGTGATAGCACGTGCATGCGACTCGCGAGACTCCTGACGCCCAATGGGCCCGTTGCCGGCCGGTACGATGACGGCACGGTTGTCACCGATACCGGCAGCTACGAGGTCGGCGTCGATGGCCGATTGTTGCCACCGTGTGAGCCAACTGCACTCTACTGTGTCGGCCGAAATTATGCCGAAACGATAGAACAGATGGAGTACGACCGACCCGAGGAACCCGACTTTTTTATTAAGCCGCCGGCGTCGTTGCTCGGAGACGGCCAGCCGATTCCCTATCCCGACTTTACTGACGAACTCACGTACGCAGGCGAACTGGCAGCGGTCATCGACGAGCGCTGTCGCGACGTCGCGCCAGAGGCGGTCCCGGAAGTCGTCCGCGGCTACACGATCATGAACGATGTCGACGCATTAGACCAGCAGGGACGAACAGCCCGGAAGGCATTCGACGGCTCGGGCCCCCTTGGACCGTGGCTCGAGACCGACCTCGATCCGACCGGGCTCGAGATGTACACCGACGTCGCCGGCGAGCGCCGACAGGAGGCCACCACCGAACTCATGCTGTTCGACCCATACGAGGTTATCTCGTATCTCTCGAGGCGATTTACGTTCGAGCCGGGCGACGTCGTCGCCTTCGGCAGCCCCGCCAACCCGGGCCTGATAGCGCCCGGCGATACCGTCGAGATCACCTACGAGGGAATTGGGACGCTGCGGAATACGGTCGCCTCGGAGAACGGTTCCGTCGACAAAAACGACTACTTTTGCCGGTAGCTCGAGGCTGATCGGCAACCGTTAAGTGTACCGATCGGTTCGAATCGAACGGATGGAGTTTGACCCCGCGTGGCCGGTCGAAAGCGTACGCACGCGTTGGCGTGCCCTCGAGCGCGATTGGCAGAGTGTCGTCATCGGGTCGGTGATCGTTGTGCTGGTCGTCCTCTTTGAGATTCCGATTCCGTGGTGAGATGGGACCTCGCCTGCCTGGAGTTGCCGTTCTTTGTGGTGGTGCAGTGCTCGCCTGGGGACTTTCGGTTTCCGTCGGCGTCAACCACCTTCTTGTCGCGATTGCGATCGGGTTCGTCCTCGCAAATATTGTCGGCATCTCTGACTGGTTCCGACCCGGGATTCGAACGCACAAACTATGGCTTGCAACCGGAATCGTCCTGATGGGTGCCTCCGTGACCCTCGAGACGGTTCTCGAGGCAGGGGGTGTCGTCTTGGTCGTTATTTTCGCCGTCGTTGGATTTGCAATTGTGTTCGTCGAATTTCTCTCGCGGGTTGTGTTCGGACTCACAGACCGGTTTGGCTCGTTGCTCGCAGCAGGGACGGGAATCTGTGGCGTCTCAGCGGTCGTCGCGGTCGCCGGGGCGATACGTGCCCGCGAAGACCAGATCGCCTATGCGGCGGCAACGGTCCTGTTGTTCGATGCGATTACGCTGGTCGTCTATCCGATCGTCGGTGATCTGCTCGGACTCTCCGATACCGTCTTCGGCATCTGGGCCGGGCTCAGTATGTTCTCGACGGGACCGGTCGTGGCGGTTGGCTTTGCCCACTCGGAGCTTGCCGGACAGTGGGCGACGATTACGAAGCTCACCCGAAACGCGCTGATCGGACTCGTCGTGCTCGTATACGCGAGTTACTACACTCAGACGGGAGCTGCTTCGAGATCATCGGCCCGGATGCTCTGGGAGGAGTTTCCCAAGTTCGTCGCTGGCTTTCTTGCACTCGTCGTCCTCGCGAGTGCCGGCGTCTTCTCGCCGGCCCAGCAGGCCTCGATCGAGAACGCCTACAACTGGCTGTTTTTGCTCGCGTTCGTCGGTCTCGGAACGGAAATACAGCTCACGGATTTGCGAAATACCGGCCTCGAGCCCGCGCTCGTCGTCCTCATTGGGTTTCTGGCCGTCAGTACCCTCTCGCTTGCGCTGTTGACAGTCCTGTTTTGATCTGCGATCAACCGAACAGTAACACACTTTTGTCCGCGTTCCATCCTGGCTGACGTGTCTTCGGATGGAGCCCCCCGCGTCGAGGTCTATCCCGGCCGCGAGGTCGTCGTCGAGTTCGACCCCGACCTCACCTTCGAGTGTGTCGATGACTGTACCTGGTGTTGTCACCACGGCGTCTTACTCTACGATAATGATCTCCTCGAGTTGGCCAAGCGAGCCAACTTAGCGGAGACGACCACCGATTTTCGCGGCGAGAAGTTCGTCACCCGCGAGCAAAAAGACCGTACCGAGCACGTCGCCGACGACGGCCACGCCTGTGCGTTCTTGCGCGAAGATGGCCTCTGTGCGCTTCACCTCGAGGAAGACTGGAAACCAACCCGATGTTCGGTGTTTCCACTCGGCGTCTGGCTCGAGGATGGCGACCTGCACGTCGGCATTCGGGACTCGGCACACGAGCACTGTGAGGGACTTACCGTCAGCGATCGGCGGGTGATCGACAACCTCGAGGCGTTTTTGCCGGAGCTTCTGTGGGACCTCGAGAACCCGGATTCCGATCGAGAGTTATAGATATCTGATATGATTTTGGTCGCAGGGTCCGTGTCAACACGACTCTCCGATCATTTAAACGTGTGTGCTGCGTAGTTGGTGTATGTCAGAAAACTCCGGACGTCGGAATCTGCGAATGCCAAACAGCGATGAAGTGTTTG
>LKMM01000023.1 GCA_001563885.1 Natrialbaceae archaeon B1-Br10_E2g27 | reverse complement strand
GTCGACGCTTGGCGGAGTACTAGCTCACAGTAAACTCTTCGACCTCTCGGTTGAGTTCGGTCGCCGTCCTCGAGAGTGATTTTGCTGCGTTTGCGATTTCTGCGACCGTTGCGGTCTGTTCTTGGGCTGCGGCGGCGACGCTGCTCGTTTCTCTAAGCGTCTCTTCGCTGCGCTCGGTTGCCTGGTCGACCATTGTTACGACCTGCTGGCTCGTCCGAGCCTGTTCGTCGGTGGCGTCGTTGATCGACTGGACGCCTTCGTTTGCCTCCTGGACGTGATCGGCAATCTCGCCTAACACCTCGAGGCTGGCCTCGATCGTTTGCGCACCCTCGATGACGTCCTGTTGCATTTGGCTGATCTCTTCGACGGCCTCCTTTGCGGAATTCTGGACGTCGTCGACCATCCGGTCGACCTCCGTGGTCGCCTCGCCGGTCTCCTCGGAGAGGGATTTGACTTCGTTTGCGACGACGGCGAAACCGTTGCCGTCAACGCCTGCGCTTGCGGCCTCGATCGAGGCGTTGATCGCAAGCAGGTTGGTTTCTTCGGCGATCCCGTCGATGACGTCGACGACCTCGCTGACCTCCGCGAGTTCCGCATCCAGGGTTTCGATCCGATCGACGACCGTCGCAGAGCGCGACTCGATGCGCTCGAGTTCGTCGATCGCCTCGCCGGCCGTCTCACGGCCCGATCGGGCGCGCTCGGCGGCCTGGTCTGAGATTTCGGCGACTCCGTCGGCGGTCGCGGCGATCTCCTCGATCGTCGCCGAGAGGCCGCTCATTTCGTCCAAGACGGCTTCGAAGCGTTCGTTTTGCTCGTCGGTCGCGACTGATATTTCTTCGGCGGATTCGCTGACTTCCGCACTTGCTGTCTCCATCTCGCCGACGCTCGTCGAGACCTCTTCACCGACCACGTCGACTTCGTCTGCGAGCGTCTGGACGCTTCGAAGCGCCGCCTCTAAGTCATCAAGCATCCCGTTTAAGCCGTCGGCGATCTCGACCATCGCATCGTGGTCGCTTTCGATCTCGACGCGGTCGGTAAAATCGCCCGTTGCACACGTCTGTAGTACCGCCCGAATCCGTTCAGCGTCAGCCTCGAGGACCTCGTTGCGCTGTTCGACCGCCTCGCGCTGGCGTTCGATTTGCTCGCGGCTCTCCTCGAGGTCGGCGATCCGGCTTTGAAGTCCCTGTTGCATCGTCGCCAGCGAGTCGCCGAACTCACCTGGGACAGTCTCCTCTAAGACATCGGCGTCGAACTCCTCGCCGGCGAGTGCATCGGCCTGGGCCGCGACGGTCCGCAGATAGCTGTCCATCGAGACGAACGAACGCTGGAGATCACCGATTTCGTCGGGCTGGTCCGTCGGTTCCGGTCGACGATCGAGGGTGCCGCTTGCGATCCGGTCTGCGACCTCCTGGATGGTCTCGATCGGCTCGATAATGTCTCGTCGAGCGATCAAGAGCGTGTTGACGAATGCGACAATCGAGAGGACGAAGATGACTCCGGTCAGGACGATCTGTGCGGTTGGAAAGACGCCAAAGGCCTCGCTCGGCCCGAGAAAAACGAGTGGCAGCGCAAAGACAGCGATCGTCGCTCCGAACTGTAACACGACGGCCGCCACCATCTTCCGTTCGACGCTCTCGGTGATTCCTAACTGGTCCATCATCCCCCAGAGCAGTGACTCATACTGCCGGCGAAACGGGTTCTCTGACCCATCGGAACCCTCGAGGCGTTCGGTAGAAACGGTCGACATACGCAGAACACGTCGCGTAAGGGTCTTAAATTCGACGCCCGTTTCCAGTACAAAGAAGAGTCTTGTAATTTTTATCCAAAGAAAATTGAATATTTCGGCACACTCATCGGAACGAGATCGTCGGCGGTGAGCGGGGGCTCGAGCGACCGCCGAGCGAAATCGGTTTACTCGAGCCACGGGTAACTCCGGGCGTGACCGACAACTCGTCGTCGGAGCGTTCCGACGAGCAGCGACTCGAGACGGATGCCTCGAGCGAACCGCAACTCACGATCGCCGATTTTCATGCGGCAAGCCAGCGGGCGGGCAGGCCGGTCCTCACCGCGGCTGCAGTCGCTCGAGCCCTAGACGTCTCCCAGCGGGTGGCCACCGACACCCTCGAGACGCTTGCCGACCGTGGCGAGGTCAAGCGATTATCGGTGGCGACCGATCCCGTCGTCTGGTATCCAAGCGAACTCGAGGATCTGACCGACAACGAACGGGTGATCGTCTTCCCGAAGCGACGCGAGATTATCGTCGACCAGCCCGACCAGTTTACACGCGCTCAGTTGACGCAGTTTGCCCACCTCGCCGACGGAAACGGCGACGGCGGCTATCGGTACGTCGTTCGCCCCGAAGACGTCTGGCAGGCACCACACGATAGCTTCGAGGCGCTCGAGCGGACGATCCGCCAGGCGCTTTCCCAGCGATCGGAGCCACTCGAGGAGTGGATCGAAAGCCAGTGGGACAGAGCACGGCAGTTTCGCCTGTATACTCACGAGGAAGGATATACTGTACTCGAGGGGCAACGTGCTGAAATTATGGGAAACGTTGCCCGCCAGAAACTCGACGAGGAACACGTCCACGCTCCGATTTCGGAGACCGAAGACTGGGTCCGAGAAGGAAAAGAGGCGGCGATCAAGCGTATCCTCTATGAGGCGGGGTATCCCGTCGACGACCAACGCGAGTTAGCACGTGGCAAGCCCTTAGAGATCGAGTTGCAGGTTCGGTTACGGGACTACCAGCAGACGTGGGTCGATCGGTTTGCGGAGGCTGGCGAAGGTGTCTTTGTGGGGCCGCCAGGCAGCGGCAAGACCGTCGCCGCGATGGGCGCAATGGCTCAGGTCGGGGGTGAGACGCTAATCTTAGTTCCGAGTCGGGATCTGGCCCGCCAGTGGGCCGAGGCAATCGTCGAGTACACCAGTCTCGGGCCGGCACAGGTGGGTCAGTACCACGGCGGCAAGAAGCAGGTTCGGCCGGTAACGGTCGCCACCTACCAGATCGCAGGGATGGATCGACATCGGTCGCTGTTTGACGACCGCGAGTGGGGCCTGGTCGTCTTCGATGAGTGCCAGCACGTCCCATCCGACGTCTATCGCCGGAGTACACACCTGCAATCCCGGCATCGACTCGGCCTCTCGGCGAGTCCGATCCGTGAAGATGACCGTCAGACCGAAATTTTCACGCTGGTCGGCCCGCCGATCGGCACCGACTGGCAGGCACTGTTCGAAGCCGGCTTCGTCGCCGAACCCGAACTCGAGATCAGGTACGTCCCCTGGGGCGACGACGAGGAGCGAAACGCCTACATGTCGGCCGATGGCCGCGAACGCTACCGGATCGCCGCCGAAAACCGAGGCAAAATCGACGACGTTCGGTATCTGCTGTCGGCCCATCCTGACGCGAAGGCACTCGTCTTCGTCGACTATCTGGACCAGGGTCGAGAACTCGCCGATGCCCTCGAGGTGCCATTTATTAGCGGCGAGACACCACACCACGAGCGTCGTCGTCTCTTCGAGGAGTTCAGAGGGAACGAACGCGATCGATTGATCATCTCCCGGGTGGGCGATGAAGGGATCGACCTGCCGACGGCCGATCTGGCGATCGTCGCCTCCGGACTGGGTGGCTCCCGACGGCAGGGAACCCAACGAGCCGGACGGACGATGCGGCCGGCCGGCGGCGCGTTAGTCTACGTGCTGGCGACTCGAGGCACACGGGAAGAGGAGTTTGCCCGCAGACAGCTCCAGCATCTCGGTCGGAAAGGAATTACCGTTCGCGAACAGACGGTCGATCGGGACGGTAAACAGCAGTCGGATTCCCCCCGAGACTGAACTCGTGGGTATCCTTGTTGGACCGCTGTGCCCGACGATAGCCGGCCGGCTGTATTGTACATACAGTTAAGAGAACGCCCTCCGAACGTTCTCATTATTCGTGATTAGTCAGTCCGACTGCCCGTGTATTCGCGTGCTTTCTGTCAGTTCCACCGGTGGGGGATGTACTGATGGCAGCGAAACACTCGAGCTAGTTGATGATCGATTCGAGGTCCGTTCGGCGACGGGAATAGACGATGCAGCGGCCGCCTTCGCGGCCGACGAGTTCGATTGTGTGGTCGTCGATGCTCAACTCGAGGCAGGATGGTGTGAGGCACTCGACGCTGTTCGAACGTGTTCTGCGGACGTGCCAGTGTTTCTGTGTGTCGGTCCCGAGAGCGAATCGATCGTTCCGAAGGCGCTCTCGAGGGGGATCACGGACTGGGTTCGGTCGGACTGGGGGCAGTCGGTGGTCGCCACCCGACTCATCAACGTGGTAGACGCCGCCTGGGGTCGCCAGGACGCTGTTGAGACGGGTGGTATCGATACTGGGTCCCGGGAGTGGTCGCTTATCGAGAACTTTCCGGGCGTACTCTATCGGGCGCGTCTCGGATCTGGTCGGGAGTTTCTGATGGTGGAAGGAAACGTCGAGTCGATAACCGGCTACTCATCAGAATCGCTTCGGACGGAGCAATGCTGGAACCGCGATATCGTTCACCCGGCCGACCGCAGTCGCCTCGAGGAGACGATCGAGACGGCCGACTCGAGTGAGGGGACTTTCGAGATAAGCTACCGAATCTACACCCAAGAGGACGAACTTCGCTGGGTGACCGAACGGGGTCGTCCTATCGGTGAGGGCTGCCTCGAAGGCGTCATTACCGACATTACCGAGCGAAGACGGACCGAAAATCGGTTCGAGACGCTGATGGAACTGACACCGGCGATGGTTGCGATCGTTGGGTCGGATGGCGCGTTCCAGTATGTCAACGCCGCCCACGCGGAGTTTCTCGGCCATGAAACGGATGAGCTGATCGGCCAGAACGCATTCGAGTATTTACATCCCGACGACCGCGAGGAGATCTGGCCGACGTTTCTCTCGCTTGTCGACTCACCTGATTCGGTCATTACCGTCGAATTTCGATTCGAACACGCAACCGACGGCTACCGGTGGCTTACCACTCACGCACGTAACTGTCTGGGAACGGTCGGTATCGACGGCATCGTCACCATCTCACAGGACATTTCCGAGCAAAAACGCCGCGAACGCAAACTGTCCGAACAGAACGCCCGTCTCGAGGAGTTTTCCTCGGTCGTCTCTCACGACATCCGCAATCCGTTGAACGTCGCAACCGGCCGGCTCGAACTCGCCCGTGAGGAGTGTGATAGCGAGCACCTTCCAGCGGTTGCGGCGTCGCTCGAGCGGATGGCCCAGATCGTCGACGACACGCTGTGGCTGGTTCGTGAGGGCCGTGAGGTTGACGAGCGGACGCCGGTCGATCTGGCGAGTGCTGCCCGATCCGCTTGGAACCACGTCGAAACCGATGATGCAACACTCGAGGTTGACCTCGAGTGGACGGTCGAGGCGGACGAGCCACGCCTGTTACAGCTCTTTGAGAACCTGTTTCGGAACAGCATCGATCACGCGGGCGAGGAGGTGACTGTTCGTCTCGGCTGCAAGCCAGACACCGACGGATTCTACGTCGAAGACGACGGCCCCGGGGTTTCCCCCGACGAACGCGACCGGCTGTTCGAGGCTGGCTATACGACCGCCCAGGACGGAACCGGATTCGGACTGCGGATCGTCCGGGACATCGTCGAGGCCCACGGCTGGGAGGCGACGATCACGGAGGAAAGCGACGGCGGATTCCGACTCGAGATCGACGGCATCGATTCCGGTGAGTGATCGACCACTCACTGGAGGCCAATATTCAAGAGCGCGTACAAACCTAGAGAGGGTAATGAACGACGCTCGAGTGGATGAGGTGACCGCGGTGTGAGCGACCGACGCGAGATTCTCGTCGGCGAGACCGACGACGGGTCGGATCTCTACGTTCCGGTCGTGGAACTGTTGACTGGTCGTGGCTTTGTCACCGGCAAATCCGGCAGCGGGAAATCGAACACCGCTTCGGTGATCGCCGAAGAACTGCTCGAGGCTGGATTTCCCCTGCTTATCGTCGACACCGACGGGGAGTATTATGGGCTCAAAGAGGAATACGAGATGCTTCATGCCGGAGCCGACGAGGAGTGTGACATCCAGATCGGGCCCGAACACGCAGAGCAGATGGCGACGCTTGCACTCGAGGAAAACGTCCCGATTATTCTGGACGTCTCGGGGTATTTAGACGAAGACGTTGCGGACGAACTGCTCCGTGAGACGGCCCGCCAGCTGTTTGTCAAAGAGAAAAAGCTCAAAAAGCCATTTTTGCTCGTCGTCGAGGAAGTCCACGAGTACATCCCGGAAGGCGGCGGCATGGGCGAAACCGGCAAACTGCTCATCAAGATCGGCAAGCGCGGGCGCAAACACGGGCTTGGTATTCTGGGGATCAGCCAGCGGCCAGCGGACGTCAAGAAAGATTTCATCACGCAGGCAAACTGGCTCGTCTGGCATCGACTTACCTGGGATAACGACACCAAGGTCGTCGGCCGGATCATCGACTCGGAGTACGCAGAACTCGTCTCCGAACTCAACGATGGGCAGGCGTTCGTCCAGACCGACTGGAACGACATCGACGTCCGCAAGGTCCAGTTTCGGCGCAAACGCACCTTCGATGCCGGCGCGACGCCCGGTCTCGATGACTTCGAACGCCCCGAACTCAAATCCGTCTCCGACGCCCTCGTCGGCGACTTACAGGAAATCTCCGAACGGAAAGATCGCAAACAGGATCGAATCCAGGAACTCGAGGCCACACTCGAGAAAAAAGAAACACGCATCCAGACTCTCGAGGACGAACTCGAGTCTGCACGCGACATCTCGAATGCAGCCAAACAGATGGCTGATGCGCTCTCGAATCCGGACACGATGCAGGCCCAGTTGCCGGGAAGCGACGAGGAACTGCGCCGACTGCATCAAGAGATCGTCGATAAAGAGCGTGAGTGTGAGGTTCTCGAAGACGACCTCGAGGAACGTGAGGCGACGCTCGCCGAAACCAAAGACGAGGTCGATCGCCTCGAGTCCCTCCTCGAGCGTCGGACCGAGACGGTAGAGCGTCTCCGGGTCGAAAACGAGCGACTCCGGCGTCGACTGGGCGAACTCGAGCGCGAACACTCGGCTGAAGGCGAACACTCGACCGAGGCGACCGACGCCGAGGTGGCCGAGCGGACCCAGGAGTCGGTGAAAGCGGAGACACAACCAGCAAAAGAGGATTCGATCGTCCAGGTCAGCGGCGATCCGGTCGAGTTTGGATACGTCTCGGTCGACGAGCCGGAATCGGGAGGGCCAATCGATCCCGAGCAACGACAGGCCTACGTCGAGACAATCGAGACGGCCGGAATCACAGACCGGGTCGAGGCCGCAAGCGAGCGCTCACAGTGTAGCTACGAGACGGCAGCCCACGTCCTGGCGGTGATCGCACGGGATGGTCCGCTCGAGACGAAACTGGTTGCCTCTCGGGTTGGCCGATCGCCCGTCGCCGTCCAGGGATTGCTCTCGGAGCTTCGAACCGAGTCGGTCGTCGACCGACGGGAGAAACGTCGGTATGGAGTTGCGACGGAGTTCGAACCGCGGCTGGCAGCGATGACCGACGACAGGTGACAGCAGCCGCCCCGCACCGTCCTGGCGGTTAGGACGCCCGTCACTGACGCAGTGTCTCCCCGATCGCATCGATCTCCGCTGGATCGATTTGCTGGTGGACCGGAAGCGTTCGGACCTCCGTCGAGAGTCGGCGTGCAGTCTCGTAGGTCGGATCATCTCTGACGGTCGATGAGAGCCTGGGCCACCCGTTGACGCCGCCGATCCCAGCGCGCTCGAGCGTGGTTCGAAACGCCTCCGGGTCGTCCGTTCTGACGGGGGCGACCTGTGGGCAGATGCCCGCTGGAAGCGACTCGAGGACGAACGTCACGTCGTCGCAGTCGGCGAAGACGCGTTGCCAGGCCCGGTAGTTGCCACGGCGTCGTCGACGGATAGAGAGCGGATCGGCGTTCTCGAGGACGGACATCGCAAGCTTCGACATCGGTCGTTTTGCGTCGTCATAACGTGCTTTCGGGCCGCCAACGGCCGGTTCGTCGCCCCTCGAGAGGAGCGTCTCGATGGTGTGTTGAACCGACCGGCGGTCAGCGAGGAGTTCCCTGAGCATAGACGCGAGGACAAACCGGCCATCGGCGGTGTCGAATCGCTCACGAACCGTCGCAAGCGACGATGGCCTATACCGTTCGCGGGCGTTCTCGCTGTTGAGATAGAGGACGGCTCCGTTCGGAATCGGAAACAGTTTCCAGAGGCTCGTAAACCCGATGTCGCCTCGTGTGCCCAGAAGCGTTCCGTCGTCGACGCTGAACGCGCCGTGAGCGTTATCGTCGATGTGATAACAGCCATAGTCGTCGGCAAGCGACTGTATTCGCTCGATAGCTGGCTGTGGTGTGCCGAAGTAGTTGACCGAGCAGATGGCGGCGGTCTCGTCGTCGAGACGGGACTCGAGGTCGGCGATATTTGGAGCCAGGGTTTCCTCGAGTGCGTAGTAGCGGACCTCGAGTTGGAGATCGTACAGGGGTTCGGCGACGGCATCCGGGAGATAGGCGGGCACGAGGACGTTCTGGCCAGGTTCGACGAGTCCGGCGACGCCATCGCGCAATGCAATCTTCCCCGCTCCGTAGAAGACGTATTCGTCTGCTTGCCGGTCGAGAAACGACTCGACCCCGCGTGGGCAACGTTTCGAGCACGACGAGACGAAAAGCGACGGTGTGGGATTGATCATCGGTCCAGCACCTGGTCTCCCGTGGGTGACCCAGACAGTACACTCGACACTCACGACAGTCAGCCCTTAGTGTTGAGGTGGATACGATTCCGGGGACAGGCACAATCACGGCCTATAGTCGAGTTTCGTATCGCCGTCGGCCAACCGGTTGTCGACCTGAAACCGTAGCCTACAGCCGTGAACTACCCCTGCCAACTCACTCGCGGCGTAGCCGCTCGTTCCTTGAGGCAGGGGCTTCCTGCTTCCAAGACACGCTTTGCAGGAACAACCGCAGTTCCCGCAGGGAGCGCAGTCTCCACAGGCGTACCTTCGGAGTGACCCACTCCTAGTTTGGTGAGTCCGCGAGAAAGAACATTCCACGCCGCGTTTGCGTCTCTGTCGGCCTCGAAGCCACAGGCAGGACAGGAGTGCTCACGCACCCACAGTGGTTTGTCGGTTTCGACACCACAGCTGGCACACTCTTTGGTGGTACCATCTGGATCAACCTCCACGAAGTGCGTGCCTTCGCGTTCACACTTCGTTTCGAGCATATCGGTAAAGGTGCTCCACGCCGCTGACGCCGTGTTGCGGCTGTTTCGCGGCGATTCGAGCATCCCTTTTACGTCGAGGTTCTCGACCGCGACTAGCTCGTACTCCCGAGCGTAATAGTTCGAGAGTTTGTGCAGGAAGTCACGCCGCTTGCGCTTGATGTCGAGATGGCACTCAGCGACACGCCGACGTTGCTTCTGCCAGTTGTTCGACTCGTACTCTTTGCGCGAGAGTTTCCGCTGCTCTCGTTCGAGCCTTTCGCGTTCCTCTGAGAGGGCGAGTGATTCGACCGCTGTGCCGTCTGTATCGTGGGCATACTTCAGAATCCCCACGTCAATCCCGACCATCTCGTCAGTGCCAATCTCCGCTAGCGGTGGCTTGGCTGGCGGTTCTGTGTCCATCTCGATGCCGAAGATAGCAAACCACTCGCCGGTTTTCTCTTTTTTGAGCGTGACTTCTTTGACTGTGGCATCGTCAGGCAGCGGTCGGTGAAGTTCGATAGGAATATCTGCGAGTTTCGACAGCGACAACACGGTCTGACCACTCTTTTTGTCGAGTTCGAAGCCAGACTGGTTGTAGGTAAAACTGCGAAACTCCCGTGGTGACTTCCACCGAAGCTCACCAACCTTGTAGCCCCGCTCTTTGAGTTGTCCGAGACGTTTGATATTCTTCGCAATCTGCATAACGGTGGGCTGAAGCACCTTCGAGTACACATCGGTGAGTGCATCCCACCAGTCTTTGAGATCGGGAAGCTCGTCACGGATTTTCCGGACACGCTGTTTGACGGTGCCCTCATCTTCGGGAATCTGGTTGAAGCGGTGCAGGGCGTGGTTGTAGAGCTGTCTACACGTATCGCGGTGGTAGTCCAGCGTTTCACGCTGGTTTTCGGTCGGCTTGAAGCGATACCTGTAGTTGTAGTTCATGCTCGTTGGTCTTCGACGTACTCTTTCAACACATCCAGTGAGACTTGTCCTGTCGAAATGAGACAGTACGAGTCGTTCCAGAATGAGTCGCCCCAGAGGTCAGTTTTGAGTTCATCCTCGTACTCGTTGCGGATGCGTCGAGCAGTTGCGCCTTTGACGGTGTTGATGAACTTCACGAGGTCTGTGGTTGGTTCAGCCCGGAACAGGATGTGAACGTGGTCGTCTTCACCGTCGAGATTGGTCAGTGTGACACCGTACTTGTCCGCGAACCCCTCGATGACCCCGCGAATGAATTGGGTTCGCGCCTCGGTGAGCACACCACGCCGATACTTGGTAGTGAGTATCAGGTGGTAGTGGAGTGAATACACCGAGTGCGCTCCCGTGTCGAGGTCGTACTCCATTGGGTTCAGTCAATATTTGTAGAGCCTAGTAGAAAGAAGTTACGACTGCGTGGGCCTGTGGGTCGGGAATAGAACAATGAATGGAAGACGATGACGGCGCTGTATCCCCTCCCTACTGCGCTCCTTGTCCGCTGGCGCGGACTGCGGTGCTCCTTGAGGGAGGGGGCTTAGCGCCTGCATTCTTCTAAAGCGTTTGTATAACAAAGCCCACAGCCCCCCACCGACGGATATGAACCAGTCGACCGACGAATCGATGCGTGTGCTCGTCGTCGGACTCGACGCCGCTTGCCGGCCGATCCTCGAGCCGCTTTTCGAGTCGGGGGTAACGCCGACGCTCCGGCGGCTATTCGAGTCCGGGACGGCCGGCCCCCTCGAGTCCCAGATCCCACCGTGGACGGCGAGTGCATGGCCATCACTCTGTACGGGAAAAAATCCCGGTAAACACGGCATCTACGATTTTCTCAGTTTCGATGGCTACGAGTGGGACGTCGTCAACGCCACTCACGTCGACGCCCGTCCAATCTGGGAACTGCTCTCCGATCACGGCTACTCGAGTGTCGTCGTCAACGTCCCCGTCACCCACCCGCCGCGGGCGTTCGACGGTGCGTTGATCCCGGGGATGACTGCCCCTGAAGAGCCAGCCTGTCATCCCGAGGGGATCCTCGAGGACGTGACACTCGCCTGTGGCGACTACCGGGTGTATCCACGGAGCGGCGACGAACCCGACAGGTCGATCGAAAGCTACCAGCGGACGGTCGAGTGTCGTGGGACGGCGTTTCGGTATCTCTGTCGGCGGTTCGAGCCCGATTTTGGCTTCCTCCAGTTCCAACAGACAGACAGCGTCTTTCACGACCGTCCTGGGGACAAACGCGCCATCGAGGCCGTCTACGAGGCCGTCGACCGACAGGTCGCCGAGACGATCGAGGCCACAGATCCGGAGAACGTCCTCGTCGTCAGCGACCACGGTATCGGCCCGGTGTCAGGCCCCGAGTTCAGGATCAACGAGTATCTCCGTGACCGCGGTGACCTCGTAGCCCAGCGCGGCGGTGAGGGGATGCCAAACTGGACGACCGCCTGGGAGAACGACCTGTTAGACGGCGAGGACGCCGGCGACCGCGAGGTGGGCTCACTCGAGCGGGCGATGAACGTCGCCGCCTCGGTCGGTATCACGACCCAGCGAGTCGCCGCCACACTCGATCGGGTCGGCCTGAAAGAGCCCATCGGGAGACGCGTCCCGAACGGGCTGATTCGAGCGGCGAGTGAACAGGTCGACTTTCCGAACTCGCGGGTCTATATGCGCTCGAAAAGCGAACTCGGCTTGCGGATCAACCTCGAGGGGCGTGAGCCAGCGGGAGTCGTCTCGCCCACGGCGTACGACGAGTTCCGCACGGAACTCATCGAGGAGCTCCGGGAGGTACAGACGCCAGACGGCGAGGCGGTGTTCGAGGCCGTCGAACCCCGAGAGACCTACTTCGAGGGGCCGGCTCTCGAGGACGCCCCCGACATCGTCACTGTCCCTGCTGCGTTCGATGTCGCCGTTACTGAGAGCCTTGGGCAAGGGACGTTCGGCGAGCCGATGGAATCGTGGAACCACAAGCGGACAGGCGTCGTCGCCGCGGTGGGGCCGGCGTTCGATGAACGCGTCTCACTCGAGGAGGCAGGTGCGACCATCTTCGATATCGCGCCGACGATCTGTTCGGCCTACGACGTTCCGATCGACGCCGAAATGGACGGCCGGGCGTTGCCAATCGTCGAGGAAACGGAAGTCGTCGAGTATCCGGCCTACGAGGCCGAGCCAGCCGTTGTGACCGACGATAGCACGGTCGAGGATCGACTCTCCGATCTCGGATATCTATGAACGGGGGACACGCATGAGCGTCGAGATACGGGTGTTTGACCCACGGACGGACACAGAGGAGTGGAACAGATACGTCGACCGGTCGGATGGGACGAACCCGTTTTTCCGGGCGGAAGCGCTCCGGTTGCAGGCGGACGATACCGACACGAGGCTGCACTTGCTTGCAGGATTTAAAGGACAGGAAGCCGTCGGCATCTTTCCGCTCTTCGAGTACCGGCGAGGGCCGATCGCCGGGGCTTTTTCGCCTGCACCGCGGTCGTGGTCGCCGTATCTCGGCCCCGCCGTGTTGAACGTCGACAAACTCAAACAGCGAAAGGCCGACCGGCGGATCAAACGCTTTCTGGACGGCTGTCTCGAGTGGATCGACGAGGAACTGTCGCCGATGTACACGAAGTTCGTCGCGGCGGAGTTCGATGACGTTCGGCCGTTCGTCTGGAACGAGTACGACGTCTGTCCCGGCTATACGTACGTCGTCGACATGGATTGTACCGAAGACGAGTTGTTGAGTCGGTTCAGCAGCGATGCCCGGAGCAACGTTCGAAACGCAGACGAGGAGACGTACGTCATCGAGGAAGGCACCGCCGACGACGTCGGGCGCATTGTCGATCAGGTCGCCGCCCGATACGAGAATCAGGGTCGACCATTTCACCTGAGCGAGTCGTTCGCTCGGCGAGCCTACGAACGGTTACCCGACGGCTCGCTGCGGCCATACGTCTGTCGCGTCGACGGCGAGTTCCAGGGAGGCATCCTCGTCGTCGAATCGGATCGGACCCGCTACCGGTGGCAAGGCGGCGTCAAACCCGACGCAGACGTCGACCTGGCGATCAACGACGTCCTCGACTGGCACGTCATGCGCGATGGACTCGAAGCCGGCATCGAACGCTACGACATGGTGGGCGCGGGCGTCCCGAGTATCAACCGGTACAAGGCAAAATTCAACCCCCGACTCGAGATTCACTTCGAGATCACCGCCGGCACGTTCGGCCTGGATGTCGTCGTCGACCGCTACCGGAAACTACGGTAAGGACACCGTTTCCCGCACGTCGTGACATCCGCTACACGACTGAACTCGTAGGTTTTCTCCTCGACCTCAGATGATTAGTCGTCAGTTGTCGCCCGCACGTCGTATTTTTCGTACTCACCGTTCGAGATGACTTTGTTCGTCGTCTCGTCGTATTCGATCGCCTCGAGGGAGGCTTCGGTGTAGTAAAGTTCGTTGTACACCCCGATTTCGCGGGTGACGTCGTAGGCGGTGACGATCAGGTAGTGATCGACGTCGTTGTAGGCACCGCTGTAGTTGCCGGCGGCGAGTTGTTCGTGATCTGCTTCACCGCTTGCTGCCGTCGCGCCGGTGAGGACTTCTTCACCCTCGAGTCCGTTGATCGCGTGGTCGAACCGGAACGGGTCGTATCCGAGTCCGACGATGGGGCGATCTTCGACCCCGTTGGTGAGTGTCGACTCGTAGCCGCCCATCGTCTCGTCAGTTACGTGCTGGCCGGGGTCGTACATCATCGGCGAGGCATAGACGGTCATCAGCCCGAGGACGAGAAACACACCGAGGGTAAGCGAGGCGACCGTGTTCGCTCCCGGCCTCGTAATAACACTCGAGAGCCAGCCAAAGAGGTGTGCCAGTGTGATGCCTGCAAGAATCGTCACGACGACGAAAATAAAGCCAACCTGCCGGAACGCCATCGTCGGCGTCCCCACGAAGTAGACGACGAACATCGCCCCGAGTGGGAGCAACCCGACGCCGAAATACGTGATAAACGCCGACAGCTCTCGGTCGACGCGGGTCCATCCAAGCCAGGTCGCGAGGATAAACAGCCCGACGGCGGCGGCGATAAGCGCTGCTTCGACGAACATCACGATGAAGAGTTCGCCGAGACTGCCGCCGATTTCCGTCAACGCAGCATCCCGTTCGTCGACCTCGGCGGCCGCCCCAACATCCTCGGCGAACAGCCCCTCGACGAGGCCGACGACGGCGTTTCTGAACCGGTCGTTCGTCACCGCCCAGACGGTAAAGATCGTCCCCAGCACGAACGTCTGTACGTACGTCGTCGGGTGGTCGACGATCGGATGGTCCGCGAACCGATACCGGGCGAGAAACTGTACGGCACCGATCGCCCCAAAGAGGACGACGACGTTGATCATCTGCTGTGGATGGACCAACAGGAGGGCAAAGCCGGTGAGATAAATCAGAGCGCTAAACGGAGAGATACCAAACGGCAAGCGATCGTCGCCTGGGTCCCGGCGCATGTACGCGACGAACGAAAACAACACCACGGGGACGAGAAATAGGGCATTCGAGTTGGTGTGAACGCCCATATGCGTTGCAATGTTGTTGATCGGCAGGACCATCCAGGAGACGATCGCCGCGAATCCGACTGCCAGTGCGTTCCCCGAAAGATCCCTGACTATGAGTGGCACGAAGATCACGAAGGACACGAACAGAATCGGGATCAGAAACAGCAACGATCGTTCGACTGGAATTCCACCGAGGTAATGAAACGTCCCTCCGAGGGAGTGGACGGCAGGATAGAACAGTTCGTGAGCGAGAAGTTCGCCGTCGACCAGATCCCGCGTCCAGCCGAGGTGGGTCATCGCATCACCCATCCCCGAAAACCGGTAGTTACGGATCACCGGCAGGCTAACGATCGACGTGACGACTAGCCCACCCAGTGCGATCGCAATCGCCTGATATCGCCCACGACAGACGAGCACCGTCCCGATAGCGATCGCCATCGCGAACGCGAACCCGACCCAGACCGCCGTCGGCGTCCCCGCATATACCGACGACTCGTAACTCGTCGCAGGGTTTGCACGCGCATAGAACACTGCAACCGCTAGCGCGACGTATCCCAGCGTAAACGTCGCCTCGAGCGTTGCCCGCCTCATCGCCCCTCCAACGCACTCTCGAGTGCTGTCTCGGCTAGTCGCATTCGTTGAGCGCACAACGGGTGCGATCGAATTTGTTATAGAGTACTTATCAGCCGGTATCGCGGAACGTCGACTACGAACACACTCGACGGTACGGACAGCATACAGTGACAGGTGCCAGCAGTGGCTGGTCACACCGGACAGCAGCCAACGAATCTACCACAGTACGGATGGCATTCAACACAGCTGTCCAGTCAACGGGACCAACTGTTTTTGTAGGCGGCCGTGGGCGTTCGAGTCGACAACCGTCCATGTCGCGGATACGCATCGGCCGAATCGTCGCCGACGGATCGACCCTCGAGTGTGAGTTACACCCCTCGGGTGAACTCGAGCGATTTTGTACCGGCGACCCATTTCGGGTCAGCTACGACCGGCCAATCGAGGACGTTCCCGAGGCGATTCGTTCGATTCCGGTGCTCGCAAACGTCTGTCCGGTCGCGTGGGCCGCCGGTGGGGACGTCTACGTCGAGACGGTCGACGAGACGTTTGCCCACGCACTTTGTGCGGTCAAAGAGACGCTGTTTGAGCTGTATGACTTTTTCGAGGGCGGGACGCTGTATGCCAAAGAGACGGTCGACACCCCACCACCCGTATCCAAGGCCGCCACGGACGGGGCAGGCGGACAGAGCGCGTTGTTGTTTACCGGCGGCGTCGACTCGACGTGTTCGTACGTCCGCCACCGGGAGGAGGCCCCGACGCTCGTGAGTATCCGCGGCTGGACGATCACGCCCGACCCCGCAGACGACGACGACTGGGCCCACCTCAGACGACGCGTCTCG
>LKMM01000207.1 GCA_001563885.1 Natrialbaceae archaeon B1-Br10_E2g27 | reverse complement strand
GGCGTCGTCTCGTCTGCACTCGAGTCGGTCTCGGAGTCGTCGCCGTTCGATCGTGACTGTGCGGTCCGGTTTCGGAGGTTGCGAATCCGTCGGGCGCGGTCGTCGGTCATGCCGGCACCTCCGGTGAGTCGACGGTCGAATCGAGCATTTCGGCCATCTCGAGGAAAACCGTCTGCATGTCGACGTGTTCTTCGACGTCGAAGACAGAGGAGCCGTCGGTAAAGGCCCGCTGGAGGGCGACTCGTTTGCGGATCCGGTAGAGGGGGACGTCAGGGAGTGCGTCCTCGAACCACTCGAGCATGTGGTCGGCTTCTTTGGTGTTTTCGATTCGGTTTGCCACGAGGGCGCGTGGTTCGATCTGGATGTCGTACTCGAGTTCGAGTGCGCCGACGTAATCGAACAGCAGTTCGAGCGAGCGCTTGCTCGTGGGTTCAGCAAGCGCCGGGATGATCAGGTTTGCTGTCGCCACGAGGGCGTTGTCAGTCAACATCCCGAGATACGGCGGACAGTCGACGACGACCACGTCGTAGTCGGCTTCGACCGACTCGAGGACGCTTTCGAGTCGACGTTCGCCGTCGGGTGACTGGGCGAGTGAGGCGTCGGCTGCGTTCATATCGACGTTACTCGGCAGGATATCCATCTCGGGGTGAGAGCGAATCAGCGCCGAGGCCGCCACGTCGGCGGGATCGATGAGGGCATCGAGCAGCGACGGCGGTTCGGCGTCGTAGGCCTCGAGTAAACCGAGCCCTTCGGTCGCGTTGCCCTGCGGGTCGAGGTCGACGAACAACACGTCGCGACCGAGTTCGTTCAACGCACCGGCAAGATTGATCGCGACGGTTGTCTTTCCGACACCTCCCTTTTGATTTGTCACACACAGCCGAACAGGTCCCGCCATTCGGTTGGGAGCTTTCGATTGAGTCCACATAACTCACACGGCCAATACCGTGCCCGCGGGCACTCAGGTGTGGGTGCCAACCTCGGGTCGGCCGCATTCTTTATGCGGGGGTCATTACAATCCAACCGCATGGCAGTGAGCGAGCCGGTCGTCGGCGACCTGCGGCCGGGTGAGCACAGTGTGACGAGCAGCCGTTTCCATACCGGTTCCTGATGGTCAGAGCAGTCATCGCGGACGACTCGGCAGTGATGCGTGAAACACTCGGGAAAATTCTCGAGGATAGTGGTATCGAGGTCGTCGCTCGCGCGAAAAACGGTATTGAAGCGGTCGAGTATATCGGCGAGTACGAGCCGGATATCGCGACGATCGATATCCAGATGCCGGGCCTGACCGGTCACGAGGTCATCGAGCGGGTCATGGCCGAGCAGCCGACGCCGATGCTGGTTATTAGCTCACATACGACCAGAAATGCCGACTCGACGTTCGAAGCGCTCGAGGCTGGCGCGGTGGATTTTATCACGAAGCCATCAGGTGATAACTCGGTCGATATCTGGACCCAACAGGACAAAATCGTAGAGCGGGTCCGGGCGGTCGCAGCCGCCGACGTCTCACGAGAAGCGTCATCGACGGCGTCGACGACGGCCCCTATCCGATCACAGCAACCGGCAATCGAGGTCGACGACGAGTTCCCGAACGAACCGACGCTCGTGATCGGTGCATCGACCGGTGGACCACGCGTCGTCGAGCAGGTCCTCTCTGAACTCCCCAAACGAGCGGGGTTGCGAATTCTGGTGGTACAACACATGGCAGATCATTACACGAAACGGTTTGCAACGCGTCTGAACGAACGAACCGATTACGAGCTTCGAGAGGTCTCGGGGCGCGAACGCGTCGGGCCGGGCGAGGCTGCCCTCGCGAAAGGTGGCTCTCACCTCGAGGTCACCGGCTGTAGAAACGGCGAGGTCGTCATCGACTTAGACGATGGTCCCGAACGACACAACGTCAGGCCGGCAATCGACGTCACGATGGAAACCGCAGCAAAGCGAGTCAGCGGAAATCTCACCGGTGTCGTCATGACCGGGATGGGAGCCGACGGCGCAGCGGGCCTCGAGGCGATCAAAGCTGCCGGCGGGAAGGCGATCGTCCAGGATGAGGCGACCTCTCGAGTGTATGGCATGCCAAAGGTCGCAGCCGAACGTGTCGACGTGGATATGATCCTGCCGAAAGATCGACTCGCCGAGGGGATCACCAACGCCTTCCGGGGGTGGTCCGGATGAGCGATCCGACTACCACCTTCGTCCAGGAAAGCCAGGAGGACATCCAGAAGCTGAACAACGCCTTGCTCGCTCTCGAGAAGGCCGCCGATCCCGAAAATTCCGATGCAATCGAGACGGTGTTCCGGGTCGCACACAACCTCAAGGGGAATTTCGGTGTGATGGGCTACACCGACGCCTCGAATATGGCACACGCAGTCGAGGATTTACTCGATTGTATCCGTGATGGCGAACTCGCCGTAACCGGCGACCGGATGGACCTGATTTTCAGCGGCGTCGATATGCTCGAGCAGATGGTTCGAGAGATTTCCGATGCCGGCGAGACCGAAACCGACCCCCAGTCGACGATCGATGCGATCCGGGCGTCGATCGAGTCGGGTGATGATGAGTCGGTTGCAACGCCGGCAACGACAGCAAGCGCCGACGACCGAATCGACGACATGGCGGCGGCGTTCGATCCGGAGGATCTCGAAGATTGCAGACTGATCCGGGCAACACTGGAGTTCGAGCAAACGGGGTCCGAACACGTCGATGCGATGTTCGTCCTCGATTCGACCAGAAACGAATACGACCTGCTCGAGATGGTCCCCGACAACGAGGCGATCGAAAACGGCGAGTTCGACGACGGCACGTTCGACGTCTATCTTCAGACCGACGTGGAAACGACCGCCGAAGACGTCGCTGGATTCTATGCCGACAACCGATATCTCGAGGACGCAGAGGCCGAAGACCTCACCGAGGCCGTCGCCGAGGTAGCACGCGAGGATGAAAAAGCCGACGAAGATGAATCGGAGGACTCTGGTGTCAATCACACGAGCCAGGAAGTCGAGTCGATCCGCGTCGACGTCGAACAGATCGACCAACTCTACAACCAGGTCGAAGAGATGGTCACAAGCCGGATCAAACTCCGGAAGATCATCGAGGAAAACGACTTAGTCGAAGCCGAAGACGAACTCGAAGAACACGGCAAAATCACCTCGAGTCTCCAGGATACCGTCCTCGAGATTCGACTCGTCCCACTCAAAAAGATCGTCGGTAACTTCCCGCGGGTCGTACGTGACATCTCCCGAAAGCAGGACAAAGAGATCGACTTCGAAATGGAGGGGGTCGACATCGAGATGGATCGCTCGATTCTGAACGAACTCGGCGATCCGTTGATGCACCTCATCCGAAACGCAGTCGACCACGGTATCGAACCGCCGGAGGTCCGCGAAGAGAAAGGAAAACCACGCGAAGGGAAGATCCGGCTTATCGGCGAACGCGAACGCGATCGGGTTTCTGTCACCGTCCAGGACGACGGCGGCGGCTTAGACGTCGAGACGATCCGCAAGAAGGCGATCAATCAGGGCGTTATCACCGAAGAAGAAGCCCGCGTACTCGAGGATTCGGAAGTCTACGACCTAATCTTCCATCCCGGATTTTCGACGACCGAGGAGGTAACCGAGGTCAGCGGCCGCGGCGTCGGTATGGACGTCGTCAACCAGGTCGTCCGGGGGGTCGACGGCTCGATCAACGTCGAAAGCGAACCCGACGCCGGAACCAGTGTCACGCTCATGTTGCCGGTGAGCGTCGCCATCGTTCGCGTCCTGTTTGTCACCGCCGGCGAGGAAAAATATGGCGTCCCAATCAAAAATATCGACGAGATTTCCGAACTCGAAGACGTGACCGTCGAGTCCGTCGAGGGCCGGCCGACGATCACCCACGATGAGCGGGTCTATCCGCTGTTGTCGCTGTCCGACCGCCTAGACGTCCCCGACACCGAACCCAGCGAGGACGACATGGTCGTCCGCATCAAAGAAGACGTCCGACAGGTCTGTCTGCGGTGTTCGGACGTCGTCGGCCAGGAAGAAGTCGTCATCAAACCGTTCGAGGGCGTCTTAAGCGGTGCCCCGGGCATCAGTGGCGCGTCGGTCCTCGGTGAAGGTGAGGTCGTGATGATCCTCGACGTCGATACGCTCTAAGCCAGTGTTAGGAAGTGTCCGCCGAGTCCGATTCGTCGTCAGCCGGCCTCGTATCCTCGGTCGATTCATCACGGCCGTCACCTCGAGTGGCGTCGGGTTCGTCCGTTGACTCTCCGGGTGTCGGTTGTGAGCCATCAGCTGACGGCGAACGGTCCGAACTCTCATCTCGGTCTGTTGGCCCCGCAGTTTGATCTCTTGGGTTACGCCGGATGTGCTCTATCGACCGACCGAACATCCCCCGCTTTTCGCCTTGGTTGGCCGGCCCGCGAACCGACTCGCGGTCGAGAAACGAGGGACGACGAACCACATCGCGGCTATCATCGGGCAACGTGTCGATATCGATCAACCCCCGTCTTTCGGTCGGCAACGACTCGATTTCGGGCACCTCCCACTCGAAGTCATCGTCGCGTTCGAGCGGGTTGATTTCCGTTTTTTCCTCGATGAGTGTCTCCCAGGTCTCTTCTCTGTCGACCGGTACAGCAGTCGCTTCTTCGCGCCCTTTCTGATAGGCGAGTTTGACGAAACTGCGGTCGTAACTCGTCTCGGTCTGGTCGGTGAGTCGCTCGAGTTCGCCGGGATACTCATCCCCAAGCCGTACGGCGACACCGAGGGCATACGCCCGGGTAATCGCTTCCGCCCGATCGAGACGCTCCCAGTCGGTTCCGAAACGCTCGTCGTACATTTCAAGCCTGTATCTTCGTCGACGGATCGACCCGAAGTCCCTGGTCACTGAACGATATCTCGCGAATATCACAGTCGATCTGTGTTCCGCGCATCTTGATAATCTGGATTCCCCTAATCATCCCGCCAGATTCGAGATAGTTGTGCAGGAAGATAACGCCATGGGCCAGATAGTGGCCGTCGGTATAGGAGG
>LKMM01000206.1 GCA_001563885.1 Natrialbaceae archaeon B1-Br10_E2g27 | reverse complement strand
TCTCATTGCTTGGGGCGGACAGGCCGCCATCGTAGGACTGGCCGGAATCGCTCTGTTCCCTGCCTGATTCCTATCTATACGTGGGATTGCCTGTCACTTTAAGATACGGATTGTCAAATCTCAGCGTGGCTATCGCAGCGTAGATTGACTCCAAGTTGTCGGATTCATCCTGCGTTAACGAGACCAAAGGTCTCGTTCGCACACCAGAAATCTGTGATTTCTGGGGACGGCTGAAGCCGCAGGTATTCTCCTTGTGTTTTATAAGCTGGCGGCGTCGCCACACGCGCGATATCCGCTGTATCCGCTCGAAAGAACCCACCGGCTTCGAAATCGCTAAGTCCGAACCGTCGAATCTCCGGATAATGGATCTCGCTACGTTTCTGGTCGCGACGGCAACCGCCCACGTCGGCTTTGCGATTTTCGTCGCGGCCCACGCGCGACTGACGGGAGAAAAGGCGGGTAACTGGCCGTATATCACGCTCGTGCTCGGCCTCGCAGGCGTTGCGGGATATTTCTTTTACGACGAAATCGGCGACGGCGGTCGAATCTGAAACGGCCGAGCGTTAGGCCAAAAAGACGTGTCGCGGCCGTTCGACGAGTACGTCACGACCGAACTCGACAGTTTCCGAGAAGGCATCACTGCGGAAAAAGGCCATCGCGTCCTCGCGAGCGTCCCAGCGGCTGGCGATGAACATATCGTCTTCGTCCTCACGGTTTTTTAGCAGGTCCGTCTTTCGGTGGCCCTGCATATCCTCGAGTACGCCGCCGACGTCGGCAAACGTGTTCACGAAATCATCGTGGTGGTCGGATTTGACGGTGTAGAACATCCCCATCGTCCCCCAGGAATCGTCCTCGTCGTCGCCGGCTTGCCGGACGATCTCCGGCAGATCGGAGAGAAAGCCAGCGGCGGTGTTTGCCGCCCGGTCGGTCTCCCAGAGGCTCACGATCGCAGCCTCGGTACCGTCGTCTGAAAGGTCGCTGGGTTCGTATACCGCCGTCTTGACGTGGGTATCGTAGTGGTCGAAGTTCGTCCGCAAGCCGTCGACTTCCTCGAACAGTTCGTCGGGGTCGGCCGCCGAGTAGAGCACGACCGCATGGACGTCCTCGCCGTGTGGTGATCCCGCATAGACTCCCAGTTCCTCGAGTTCGCTGCGAACGTCCTGGTCGCTCGAGTCTCCGTGCCCACCGTCCGAGTCGCCATGTTCGTGTCCACCGTGGCTCGAGTCGTCGTCTGTGTGATGGTGGGACTCGGAGGCGTCTTCAGGTGCTGGGACCGACTCACCGGCCATGTACGCCTCGAGGTCCTCGGGTGGGAACCGACGCCCGATATAGAAGCGGCCGAACTCGGCGTACTTCGAGGTGGAGGGGTCAAAGCGCATCTCGGCGAGTAAGTTCTTGATGTTTGCCGGATCGTTGGCAAAAAGCGAGACGCTCCACTCGTAGTCGTCGAACCCGATGCTGCCGGCGGTAATCTGGCTGACTTTCCCACCGTAGCTGCGGCCGATGTCACCGTGGGAACTCATGTGTTCTGCACGTTCGTCGAAGGGCAGATCGTACCAGTTGTACTCCGGATCACGCCGCTTTTCCATCGGGTAGAAGTTGACGTACTCGGCGTCGGGGATCTGTGGATGGATCTTCTGTTCTAGATAGCGTGCGAGGCCGGTGTTTTCGACCTCTTCGTCCTCTTCGAAGTAGGCGTCGGTGACGTAATCGGAGACCTCCGCAACGGAGATGTAGGAGTCTGTTCGCTCGGTGAACTCGGCGAAGGCCGTCCGGTCGAACTGTCGGGCGACCTGCTCGACTTCCGCGAGCGTCGGCCGGATGTGCATGACCAGGAGGTCGGTTTCGTGACCAACCATCGCGAACGTCGCCGAGTCGCCATCTTCGGCATCGGTGACAGCCTCGGCGTCTGCGAGATAGGTGCTCCCTTCCTCGAGTGCTTGCGTGCGTCGGTGGTCGGGGGCCTTACGCCAGCTGTCCCAGTCGACCGTCCGGAAGTCATGAAGGATATACCAGCCTTCCTTGGTTCGTGGTGGTGTCCGTTGTTCCATACGCCTATGGTTGGCACGGGAAGGCAAAGAAAGACCGGATTTTAGGCTGTTTGGAAACCGAACCCGTTCGGCTACCGGTCCCTCCCAGTCAACCCGCAAGCAACGTCGGGACGAAAATCATCGCGAGGAAACTCACGAGCATCGTCACACCGACGGTCGTCGTCACCAGCCGGACCATGCCACGGGTCGTCTCGAACGGCAGCCGGGAGAAGATGGCCTCCGTACTGGTTCGGAGGATGTGACCGCCGTCCAGGGGAAACGCCGGGATGAGATTGAAAAAGCCAAGCTGCAAATTGATCCAACCGGTCCAAAAGAGCAGATTCGCGACGAAAAAGATGGTTCCGTCACCGAGGGCTGCAAGCGAGCCTTGCACCTCATAGAAGTTCTCGATCCCGCCGGTGAAGCCGGCGAAATTAAACGGGAGATAGCCGACGACGCCGATAATCGGCAACATCAACGCAATCCCCATCTTCCCGAGAAACGAGTCGGCAGTCGCTCCGAAACTGCTCTCACCGGAGCCTCCAAGCGCGACCAGATACTCTTCGGCCGGATAGAGCTGGACGCCGATCGCCGACAGTTCGATCCCGGACGTTCCCGGCACCTGTTGGACGCCGAAGAACGCGTTCCCGGCTTGCTGTGGGTGCTCTCCGAGTGTCACCGTCTCCTCGATGCGTTCCTCGCCGAAATAGCCCGCCACAACGACCTCATCGCCAGGGTCGCTGTCTAGTATCTGTGCCTGAACATCGTCGTAGGTGTGGGTTCGCTCGCCGTTGAACTCGGTGATGACGAACAGTCCCTCGGAATCACCAACTGCGTCCTCGAGTGGACCGTCAGCGACGATGCTGACCGCGCCACCGATAGCAACCTCACGCGTCGTCGTGTCGTCTTCGCCCTCGGCCAGAACCGTCAGCGTCACGCGTTCGTTCTCACCAACAGCGGCAAAGAACTCGGGTTCGGTTGCCACTTCCTGGCCGTCGACCGCGAGGATCGAATCACCCGCGTTGAGTCCGGTCGGTCCGTTCTCGACTGCCGCCGTCACCAAAAGCGACCGTTCGACTGTCACCGTCTGCTCGTCGTTCAGTTCGACCTCGACGGTGTCGCCGTCGCTTCCCTCGAGGGCGGCCTCGAGTTCGTCGTTCGTCTCGACGGTGACGCCGTCGACGGCAGTGATCCGGTCGCCGGGACCGATCCCGGCCTGTTCGGCGGAGGTCCCGGATTCGACGCCGCCAACGGCTGCGCCGGGAGCGATGGCGATTGCGCCGGCAATTGGACCGAACAACAGGGCGAAAACGAGGACCGTCACTGCGAAGTTGTTCATCACGCCGGCGGCGAACATCCGCGTCTGGCCGCCTCTCGAGGCCTCTCTGCTGTCTTGCTGGTCGGGTTCGACGAACGCGCCGATCGGGATGATAGCGAGCATGGCGACGCCCATCGATTTGATGTCGATATCCTCGACGCGACAGAGCAGGCCGTGGCCGCCTTCGTGGACGACCAGACCGACGAGCAAGCCAAAGACGATGCCGGGGGTAGCAGACAGCGGCAAGAAGTCGTTAACGCCGGGGATGACGAGGACGTTCCGCGGTTGCTGGACTTCGCTCGAGGCCGGTTCTGGGGCGGTAATCACCGCTATCGCCGCAAAAAGTAAAAAGCCAAACATCGCGACCATAGAGACGAGACTGATTCCGATCCCGAGATTCGTCCAGGCTCGCCAGAACCGTTTCGGGCCGGCAAGCCAGTCTAAAAACTCCCGGCCGCGTTTCGTATGAAAGGTCAGAATAGGGCCCTGCGTGCCGATATAACTCGGGAGCAAGCCGGCGTTTCGAAGGGCGACGATCCCTGCCCAGTAGAGCAACAGTCCGATGACAACCCACGTCAACAGCTCGGAGCCGAAAAGTTCGGGTACGGAGAGAAACGCGGGGAGGCCGTATACCATTGGTCAGTACTCCGGGTGGCGTTCTCAAATGGCTTTTGCTGTTTAGGCCGTCCGTCGGAGTCGGGCAACGACGAACTCCTGGTCGACTTTCGCGAGGAAGGGGCCGAGTTTCGGCCCCTGGGTGTCGTCGAAAAAGAGCCGATAGCCCGCAGCGAAAAAGTCGCCGACGGGAACGTCGTGGCGTTTGGCCGTCTCATAAATTTCGCCCTGAAGCGCCTCTGGGTCGACGTTCTCTGCTGTCTCGACGAACTCCGCTAACTCCTCGAGGGCGGCTTCGGTCGCCGCGTCGAACTCGTGGTCGGGAATCTCGCTGCGTTTGAGTTCATAATCGAACTCGTTTTGGGTCCGTCGGGCCCAGTTGCGTGCCCGTTCGACACGCGCTAGTGCCCCCTCGACGGCCCACTCGGGGGCATCCTCTGGGATGTGTCCCTCACGGCGGGCAATCTCTTCTCGCAAGTCGGGGTCGTCGGTCATCCCGAGGACGGCGGCGAAGGTGTAAGGCAGGCGGATACGACCGTCCCGTGGCTCTTCGACCACGAGTGGGTATACACGCTCTGCGAACTCGCGTTCGTCTTCGGTTCCCTCGAGTTCGCCGAAGTAGATGGCCTCGAACCGGTCGAACTCATCGACTAACTGATCAAGTCGTTCGATGCTGAAATCCCGCGCTTTCGAGGGATCTTTGGCGAAGAAATACCGAAGTACCTCAGGCTCTAACACCTCGAGGACATCGGAGACGAGAATAACGTTGCCTTCCGACGAGGAGAAGGGCTCGCCCTCTAAGGTAAACCACTCATAGACCATCGGCACGGGGGGCTCGATTCCGAGGACGTTGCGTGCAACGTCTTGCCCGCTCGGCCAGGAGCCTTCGGCGTGGTCTTTGCCGAAGGGTTCGAAATCGACGCCCAGGACCTGCCACTGGCCGGGCCACTCAAAGCGCCAGGGCATCTTGCCTTCTCTGATCGTCGCGACTCCCTCGTGGCCACAGCCCTCGATGGTGCGGTCACCAGCTTCCATGTCCGTACAGCGGTACGCGACCGT
>LKMM01000205.1 GCA_001563885.1 Natrialbaceae archaeon B1-Br10_E2g27 | reverse complement strand
GCGGTCAGCGGGCAGCCGCGTAGCCACGTCCGATCCGTCGACAGCCGACGATGACGGCGTAGCCCCCAACGAACGCGCCGACGACAGTCGAGAGCCCACCAAGCTCTATAAGTGCACTCGAGAGGGTAAGACCGACGAGTGTGAGTACGATCCCCGAGGTCCACCCGACGAAGTACCCAGCGTGGGTCGCGACGTCGAGCAGCCCCGACGCACTCGAGCGAAGCGAGCCAGTCTGCCCGTAGTTTGCAAGCGCAATGGGAAGAACGTAGACATACCCCGCGAGGACGAACAACACTGCCGTCGAGGCGGCCAGGAAGACGATCGCTTCACCCTCTGTCGGTTCCCCGCCATCGAAAAGCAGTTGCAGTGCTACAAGCGTCGCCACAAGCGGGAGAAGTCCGTAGCCGACGGCCAGGGCGGTTCCGCCGAGCCCACGGACCAACACGGACCGCTCGAGAAACGGTGGGGGCGTCTCCTCGTGGGCCTGTGAGAGGACCGTGGTTGCATAGCCGACAAGCGGAACAAGCGCAAGAACCGGAACGGCAACGGCATGCACGAACACACAGAGCCACGCCGACAGCAATGCCTTCTCCGCGTGTACCCCACGAACCGGGTATTTGAGTGCCTCCCACATAGAATTCCGTCCTCATCCCGTACGTTTACCCCTTGTTGATTACCTCGGGCGTGGCACCTCGAGCGAGCGGTCAGAGTCGTTCTCGAGCGTGCGTTTCAGTATCGTTCTCCCGCTACACCTCTCGTTCCTACCATATAGGATTACTACTACATAATCAAACATATAGCGACAATAATCTTGGGCTCTCGAACAGTCAGGCTCGTGGACCGAGCAGTTCTGGTTCGTTCTCGACTTGTCGGTTGTGTAGTGCAGTTCCGGTCTCGCGGTCGAAGAGGTGGATCGCCGACTCCGGGAACCGGACGGCATACCGGCCGCCGGCCGTGAGATGGCGCATTCCGTCGACGATCACGTTGAACGTCGTCTCCCCTTCAGTCTCGAGGAAGTCTACGAGGAGGTTGTTCTCGTTGCCCATCGGTTCGATCACATTGATGACCGCCGGAAAGTCGTGGTCGGTTTCGGCTCTGTCGACGATCTCGAGATCCTCCGGACGGATGCCGAGGACCAGTTTCGATCTACTGTCGAGTGTCTCGCGAATCGACGCCGAGAGCGGATACTCGAACGTAACGTCATCGCCGACGAGTTGTCCATCCGACAGCGTGACCTCAAAGAAGTTCATCGACGGCTCGCCGATGAACCCGGCGACGAAGACGTTGTTCGGGCGGTGATAACACTCGAGTGGCGTTGCGACCTGTTGGAGTTCGCCGTCGTTTAAGATGGCGATCCGATCGCCCATCGTCATCGCTTCGGTCTGGTCGTGGGTGACGTAGACGGTCGTGACGTCGAGTTGCTCCTGGAGGCGCTGGAGTTCGGTTCGCATTCCCGAGCGCAGTTTGGCGTCGAGATTCGACAGCGGTTCGTCCATGAGGAACACCGATGGGTCGCGGACGATCGCTCGACCGAGTGCAACTCGCTGTTGTTGGCCACCCGATAACTCACCTGGCTTTCGCTCGAGAAGTTCGTCGATCTCGAGCGTTGTCGCTGTTTTTTCGACCCGGCTATCCATCTCCTTGTCCGTGAGGTTAGTCGACTCCTCTAAGCCAAAGCGCATGTTCTCCCGGACGGTCATGTGTGGATAGAGCGCGTAGCTCTGAAACACCATCGCAATGTCTCGACGCTGGGCAGGCACGTCGTTGACTACCTCATCGCCGATCACGATCTGACCGTCCGAGACCGTCTCGAGGCCAGCGATCATCCGCAGCGTGGTCGATTTGCCACAGCCCGACGGACCGACGAGGACGAGAAACTCCCCGTCGTCGATCTCGACGGAGACATCGTCGACGGCAACGATCACGTCACCGTCGTCGTCGAAGCGTTTCGTTACGTTCTCGAGTGTGAGTTCAGTCATCTGTATTGCCTCTGTTGGACGTGTGGTAACCAATTCGTGTTCGATCTTTCATGTTCCACCTGCGATACCTTTTGCGAACTGTCGACCAAATATGACGTAGACGATGATCGTCGGAAACGCAGCGATGAACGCGCCGGCCATCTGTAGGTTGTACTCCTGGGCCATCGCCCCCTGGAGTTCGTTCAACGAGAGGGTAACGACGTAGTTCGAACGCGACGTAACGAGCACCAGCGCAAATAGCAGGTCGTTCCAGACCTGCGTAAACTGGTAGATCAGCGTCACCGCAAACATCGGCAGCGACAGCGGGAAGACGATGCGTTTGTAGATTCCGAACGCGCTCGCGCCGTCGATCTTCGCCGCCTCGATCATGTCGTCGTCCATCGCCTTGTAGTACGATCGAAAGAGGATCGTACAGATCGGGATTCCGTAGGCTGTATGGGTAATCGTCAGTTCGATCAGGTCCGCCCGATTCGCGAGAAACGGCGCGAACGCGAGCCATCCGGCGAGGTCGACCGCCGACCAGAACTGCCGAAGCGGAACCAGTACGGACTGGTACGGCAAGAAGACACCTGCCAGGAACAATACGAGAACGCCAACCTGGCCACGCCAGGAGAGCTTTGTCAGTCCGTAAGCGGCGAGACTTCCAAGCAAGGCCGAAAGCACCGTCGCCGGAAGGACGAACGTGATGCTGTTTATCAGCCCGCCTTGCATCACCGAGAAGGCATCAGCCCAGGGGGCTATGGTAAACCACTCGGGCGTCGGCGGCTCGAGCGGTGTCGTGTTGACGAATCCTGCCTGTGTTTTGAACGCGGTCGTCAGTCCCGCCCACAGCGGGGAGAGATAAAAGCCGACCAGCGTGATCAGCGCGGCGTACAGACCGACTCGTGTTAAATCGAGTTGCTCGCGTCGATCGGCGAGTCGGTCACCTATCGTCTGTCTGGATTCATCTGCTGTCGCCATTAGAGATCACCTCGCTTGTACTGCATGTACAGATATGGCGCAACGACCGATAGCGCCATCAGGAACAGAATCGTCGCGACCGCCGCCCCGTAGGCCCACTGTGACCGGGAGAACGCGACGCGGAACATCATCACTGCGAGAATGTCCGCCGACCGGCCGGGATTATCTCCGAACATGACGTAAATGAAGTCGAAGGCTTTCAGCGCAAACACCATCAATACGACTGCAGCGGAGGTCGTCGCCGCGCTGAGTTGGGGGATAATGACCCGCCAGTACATCCTGAGGCTGCCCGCGCCATCGACTTTCGCCGCCTCGTAGTGTGAGTCAGGTATCGCCCGTAACCCCGCCAGATAGACGACCATCGCATAGCCGCTGAACTGCCAGGTCAACGCAAAGATGATCGCCGCAAGTCTGGTTCGAGTGTCCCCGAGCCAGTTCATCGCGAGGAAATCGAGACCTACCCCGCGCAGTATGACGTTTATCGTCCCGGTCGAGGGATTGTACATCCACGACCAGAAAATCGCAGTCACGACGAACGACAGTGCCATCGGAAGTAAGTAAATCGTCCGGAACGTGTTCTCGAATCGGATATTTCGGTCGATCAGAATCGCCAACCCGAGACCGATGAGAAGCGAAATGACGGTGAATACAACGAGCAACACGACGGTATTGCGAAACGCCGCAACGAACGATGCATCAGCCGGCATCTGGGTGTACATCTCGAGGGAGAGGTCGGTGTACTCGGGCTGTTGAAGTCCACTCCAATCGGTCAGCGAAATGAGCAGGTTCCACCCGATCGCGCCATACACGAACAGCCCCATCAGCAAGGCCGGGGGCAACCAGAACGGGAGTGATTGGACCAGATCACTGTGTTTGAGCCGTGCGAACCGACTACCGCCAGTCGTTGCTTCGGTCCCACCGTCGGTTCGTACGTCGTCGGCCCCGCTATCGGGGTCACGCCGGCCTACGCGGGAACGAAGTCGATCGATGTCGAAACCCATGAAAGTAGGTGGTAGATTAGAAGATGTTGATCAGTTCCTGGGTCGTCTCCTCGACGTCCCAGTTATCCGAGAAGACGGCAAACGCCTCCTCTACCTCGTCGGCCTGGGCAGGGTTGAGCCCGCTTCCGTGGGAAATCGAGACGGTCTGTTGGCCGGATGCCTCGAAATCGTCCATCTGGTTCTGGAGGAATTCGGGGAACTCGTCCATCGAGGCGTCGGTTCGTGGCGGGATCGACCCTTTGTGGGGGTTGAACCGTTCCTGGGCGTCCGTCGTCGTACAGTAACTAACGAACGCCTCTGTGGCCTCGGGCGTCGGGTTGTTCGCCGGATAGACGAAGCCGTCGATCACCATCGTATAGACGTCTTCGGTTCCGGGGAACACCGCATACTCCCAGTCCTCACCGTACTCGAAGTCGTCTGCACCCTCGTACTCGCCGGCCGCCCAGTCGCCGTTGTGGTGGAACGCCGCGTCACCGGTGATGACGTCGTTGTTCGCCTCATCCCACGCGACCGAACTCGCATCTTCGTTGTAATACTCGCTCGTCTGTTCGACGAGGTCGAGTGAGGACTCGATCTCTGACTCGAGGCTTTCAGCATCTCCTTCGAGGAACTGTTCGTAGGCGTCGACGCCGTGTTGGCCGATAAATACCATCTCCCAGAACTGGAGTATGCCCCACGGCTCCTGGGTCTGTTGGGCTAACCCGACGTAGCCGGCGTCGTCTGCGGCCTCGAACATCTCGAGAAGCGCCTCGGGACTGTCCGCTTCGTCCGGGTCGACGCCGATTTCCTCGACGACATCGACGTTGTAGAAGATGTTGTTCAACCGGTGGATGTTGATCGGCGCGATGACGAGGTCTCCATCGGGTGCTGCGGCGTCGAGTACACCATCTACGTAGGCATCTTCGTTCTCCCAGAGGTCGCCAACCGGCTCGAGGGCGTCCGCATCGAGATAATTCCGAAGCGCCTCGCCGGGCCAGATCTGGAACGTGCCCGGTGGGTCCTCATCGAGCACTCGAGTCTGGATTTCAGCGTCGATTGCGGCCCCGGCACCACCAGGTGCGGGGTTGTCGTCGACGGAATAAT